>LFJH01000011.1 GCA_001189335.2 Candidatus Paraburkholderia schumanniana | reverse complement strand
AGTACGTTTCGTTGAAAGATCCAGACCAAGACCAAGTTGTGTCATCGAAGATGTCCTTGAATTTCTCTTCTTTCCAGGATAGTCCAATCAGGTGCCAGGATCGGGAGTTTGGCAGAGGTTCCCTAGTCGATCACGACAGCGTCGAAGACCTGCGTCTGCAGCGCTTCGAGGAAGGCGTCTAGGCCGTAGAAGGCCATCGCCGTGAAGCCGGTGGCTTCCAGGTAGTCGTGGAGATTGTCCGCGGAGGCGTGATCGTCGTCGACCACGGCGATTACCGGCTTGTCGGTGTCGGCGCGGCGCGGCTGGATCTCGATCTTGTGGACGTCGCAGGCTTCGTACAGCAGCACGCCTTCGTGCTTGCTGACGATCCAGCGGTTGTTGAGCTTCTGCGCGATGAAATCCGGCCGGCTGCCCGCCTCGAGCGCATTGCCCACCCACGCCATGCAGGGAATCTCCATCGATCCGAACTTGAGGACCGCATCGTGCGCGGTGCCTTCGGTTTCGTCGGGGCGCGTGTTGATCGAATCGAAGAGCTTGAGCGCGGGCTCGTCGAATGCGTCTGCGCCGCGGCGAATCTGCGCGAGCGTCCATGGACTGTTGCTGCGCAGCTTGCGGTGGCCTTGCGAGAAGCTCAGATCGAGGATGCGGCACAGCTCGGCGGTCTGCTGCCGCTTCCCGATGCCGTGGCGGCTCATGAGCTCGCGCACGCGTTCCGCGACGGCTAGCGATTCCGAAGAAGATGTTTCAGTGACCATACAGCAAGCGGATGCGTAAAGGTTGGACGGCGGACGGGCCGGCCGTGCGCCATTGATTCGATATTGTAAATGGCGCACGTCGGCGCACTCAAAATGTAATCGCTGGACTGGGGAAGTCAGCGAGTAACGGGGGGTGGTTGCGGCGCTTTCGTTGGCGTTTCGCCGTGACCCAGGTGTTCGCCACCGATGAAAACCCGATTGATCGAGTCGACGCTCACCGCGATGGACTGGGTGCGCCCGCTTTGGATTCTGCTCGCCGTACCCGTTTCGCGCGGCCTGAAGGGGCTCAGAGTCGGCACGGCATGGGTTGCGAAACCGGCCGTCGGAAGGTTGGAGAATGTTGACGCGTCGAAGTCGCCGTGAAGATCCGCGTGAGCGGCTTCACGGCGAGGCGCTCACTGCGGCTGAATGTTCGCGGCCTGCAGGCCCTTCGGACCTTGTCTCACCTCGAACGAGACCCGCTGATTCTCTTGCAGGGACTTGAAGCCGTCGACGTGAATCTCGGAGAAATGCGCGAACAGGTCAGGCGTGCCGTCGTCCGGCTTGATGAAACCAAAGCCCTTTGCGTCGTTGAACCATTTCACAGTGCCAGTTGCCATTGTTTCCTCTTCTTCTGCAGCGTTGGGCGAGGAGCGTCCTCGCGGGGTGGATCAATCCGGTTGGAGACGCGCGTCATGCCAGGACGCGCGCCGTGGCGCGTGTCGTCGATCGCGCGGCGGGGATTGTGTCGAGAAGCGTCGCGAGCTGGCCGTTTTCATCGCGGCTGCTGAATTCGCGCAGTGTCGTGAGCAAGCTGCGCCACGATGCGGGCCAGCGCGTTTCACGCACGCAGCGTCCGTGGGCGTTGGTGTTGGTGATGCGCAGCAGTGTCGTGTCGGGGAAATACGTCAGCGTGACGGGCAGGCCGTCGAGAATGCAGGTCGCAGTGCAGGAACTTTTTGAGTGAACATTTTTTTTCGGATCGGGTGTTCGTGCGCGCGCAGAGCGCGCGTCTCGGATCGGCGGCTACATGTCACAGCAACCGATGTGCCCGGGCAATCCAGCAGCAGCGCGCCGTTTTACGAATCGGCAGGCTCCGAATGAAGATTCGCGCTCGATGAACGGAATATTGCTAAAAATCGCGACAATTGGCGTCGGCTTGCGGGATAAACTGGGACGCAACATCAAGTCGGAGGTCGCTATGTTGCTCGCCGTTCTTCTTCTCAGTCCAGTAGGAATCCTTGCTTTTTTTGCGTTTGCCTGTTCCGCCGACAGAAGGTTCAAGGATAGGGCGCACTTTTCAAGAAGCGCGCTCCGCGACGACTTGGATCAAGAAGGGATCAGTCATCCACGGGAAATCTCCTGAGGGCGCTGTTTCCTTCGAGATCGCCTATTTTTATCGAGAAATTTTAGTTTTTCGGCGGATTTCTGGCTTCCACTCGAAAAAGCCTAACGCGACATCGTTCCAGCCTCGGTCGCGAATGCGTCGCGCACCACTTGCTCGATCCGGTTCAGAACCGCTGGCGGGAGATGCTGGTATTGCTTCCTGCGATGCGCCGACAGCACTCCCTTGTTCGACTGAACCATACGGATCAGCGCAGACAAATCCTTGCGCGGCAGGTCGAATTCGTCGTTCAGCCGGGCGAATGCCATGTCATAGCCCTGCAGCCAGGCGATCTCGCGAGGAATTTCCTCGCGCACGGCGAGCTTGATCATCGCGTGCAGGAACGTCGCTTCGCGGTCGGCGTTGAAGAATCGATACGCACGACTCGACGGCGCATGCAGGATGAGCGGCTCCGTGTCGACACGCCGGTAATTCCAAAGCCTCGTCACGGGACGCGAAAACGCCGTCAGCACCGGCGTGATACGCCGGAATGTTCCGCTCCCATGACCGCAGAAACGGGTATCACCGTATCCGGACCGAGCAGGCCTGAGCGCGCGAGCACATGCTGAATGAGGAAGCGATGCAGGCGGCCGTTGCCATCGAAGAACGGATGCAGATAAACGAAGCCGAAGGCCGCGCACGCGGCCTTCACGAGCAGGTCGGGGCAGCGCTTCTGATCGTTGACGAAGTCTTCTCAGCCCTGCATGACGCGCGGCAGATCGCCCACCGGCGCCGGGAAGAAGTCGACGCGTCCCGTCGCATCCTCGAGCCAGTTCTGCCGGGTCCGGTATGACGCCTCCTGGCTGAAGACGTCGCGCACGATGACGTTCTGCAACTGCACGAGCCATTCTTCGTCCACTTTCGCCGGCTCGCCCGCGCGCCTGAGCAACTGCACGAAGCGCTCCTGCTTGTCGGAACTGGGCGCTCCGATTCGATCGCGTAGCTGCCGCGCGTCTCCGACAGATACAGAAACGCGAGCGCCCGCCGATAGAGCTCCGGGTCCTACATGGCGTCCAGCGCGCTTTGGGCTTCGAGCAGCAGGTCGGTCAGGGGCGGATCGTCGGGAATGGCAGCGCGATGCACCGTCGGACAGAAGGATGGCGTGCCGGGCGCGTTGTCGCGCACGCGAAAGCGGGGCGCGCGCGTGGGTTGCGGCGCGGTGTAATAGCGATCGGCCGGAAAGAGATCGACGTAGCCGCCGCGGACGCTCACGCCCGCATCGAGTTCCTTGCCGGTCAGCCACTCCCACAGAAAACATGCGCGGCGAATCTGCTCACCGGTCGGCGTCGCGCGCAGACGGGCGATGAGATCGCCGGGCTCGATGAAATCGAACGCCGCATCGATGATTTCGAGATTCACGCCTTCGTGACGCAGCGCGAACTCGAGATGACCGACGGGTGTGTCGTCGAACGCCACGCTATTGGGAAAGAGAATCTGGCTCTTGCCGTCGATACGCCGGTTCACCGACGAACTCGCATACGCGAGCCGCTGCGGCGGCGTCACGTGCAGCTCGCCATAAGCGATGAGACGGGCGTAACCGATCAGCGTCATCGAGATTTCTTAACGATTATCGAGAAGTCGTAACTTTACCGGTTTTTATCGAGACGTTCATCGAGAAATCGTAACGGCATCGACCATTGTCGCTACTCTCGATCCGCTTTTGCTATCGAACGATCGCCCTTTCGAATTGTTCCGCTATTGGTGCCGGACTATAAGTACCTCTCACGGCATGAAACCGAATCAGACGAACAACGAAAGGAGACGACGCATGAACCGTATCGACCTGGCCGACCGCACGGTAATCTCATCACGGGGGGTGCGCGCGGCATCGGCCTCGCGGTGGCGGAGCGGGCGCTGGAATCGGGTGCCGACGTATCGCTGTGGGATGTCGACGGCGAACGCCTGCAGCGCACGAGCGCCGAGCTCGCGGCCAAGTTCAGGGAGCGCACGATCAGGGAAGCCGTCGTCGAACTGACCGACGAAGCCTCCGTTGCTGCCGCCGTGAACAAGGCACTGGCCGCGCACGGCCGGATCGACGTGCTCGTCAACAACGCGGGCATCACCGGCGGCAATGGCACGACGTGGGAGCTCGCGCCCGACGTCTGGCGCCGCGTGATCGACGTCAATCTCATCGGGCCTTATCTGATGTGCCGCGCGGTCGTGCCGCACATGCTGAAGGCGGGCTATGGGCGCATCGTGAATATCGCGTCGATCGCGGGCAAGGAAGGCAATCCGAATGCCTCGCACTACAGCGCGTCGAAAGCGGGGCTGATCGGCTTGACGAAATCGCTCGGCAAGGAGCTCGCGGGCAAGAACATTCTGGTGAACGCCGTCACGCCTGCCGCCGCGAAGACCGAGATTTTCGATTCGATTTCGATGTCGCAGCAGCACATCGACTACATGCTCGCCAAGATCCTGATGAACCGTTTCCTGCAGCCGCAGGAGGCCGCCTCGCTGATTCTGTGGCTCGCGTCCGAGGACTGCGCGTTCAGCACCGGCGCGGTGTTCGATCTGTCGGGCGGGCGCGCGACGTATTGATTCGGTCGGCCGCCGACCTTTCCGTAAAAAGGCGATCTGGAGACAGACATGAATGAGTCCGCAAGCGCGGAAGGCGCCGTCACGTCCCGCGTGATGCGCCGGCTGCTGCCGTTTCTGTTGCTGATGTATGTGCTGGCGCTTCTGGATCGCGCGAACATCGGCTTTGCGCAGAAGGCGCTGCAGCAGGACACCGGCCTGACCAACGCCGCGTTCGCCTTCGGCGCGGGCGTGTTTTTCGTCGGCTATGCGATCTTCGAAGTGCCGAGCAACCTGCTGCTGCATCGCGTCGGCGCGAAGCTGTGGATGTGCCGCATCATGGTGACCTGGGGTCTCGTCTCGGCGGCGATGGCGTTCGCGCATTCCGCCACCGCGTTCTACGTGCTGCGCTTTTTGCTCGGCGTGGCGGAGGCGGGCTTCTTTCCGGGCATCGTCTTCGTCTATTACCTGACGCGCTGGTTTCCGCAATCGTCGCGGGCGCGCGCGCTCGGCGTGTTCTACTTCGGCGCGCCGCTGTCGGGCCTGCTGCTCGATCTGCACGGCGCATTGGGCTTCGCCGGATAGCAGTGGCTCTTTCTCGTCGAAGGGCTGCTCGCTTCGATCGTCGGCGTGTGGGCGTTCTGGTATCTCGACGACGATCCCGCCAAGGCACGCTGGCTCACGCACGAACAGCGCGCGTCCCTCGTCGCGCGTCTCGCTGATGACTCACGCTTCTCCTCTTCGCACGGGCCACGCAGCGTGCTCGCGGCGCTCGTCGATCTACGCGTGCTCGTGCTGTGCTGCGTGTACTTCCTGATCCAGGCGGCGGTGTACGGCGTCGTCTTCTATCTGCCGCAACAGGTGTCCGCGCTGCTCGGCACGAAGGTCGGTTTCCATGTCGGCCTCGTGACGGCGCTGCCGTGGATCGCGGCGGTGATCGTAACGTGGATCGTGCCGCGCTACGCCGATCGCACCGGCAAGCATCGCGCATGCGCCGTCGCATTGCTCGTGATGGCAAGCGTTGCGATCGCGGTGTCGGGGCTCGCGGGCATGCCGATCGTCTCCCTCCTGGCGCTGTGCTGCGCGGCGAGCGGCTTCATCGCCGCGCAGCCGCTCTTCTGGACGTTCCCGACCCGCTATCTGACCGGCGCGGCCGCCGCGGCTGGCATCGCGCTCATCAATTCGCTCGGCGGACTCGGCGGCTTCTTCGCCCCGATGGCTCGCACCGCCGCCGAAGCCTCGTTCAATTCGACGAGCGCCGGACTCATGGTGCTGGCCGGCGCGAGCGTGCTGGCGGCGCTGATCATCGTCCTGATGGTGCGTGCGCCGCAACGCACGCCGATGGCGGGCGGCGAGCCCGCCAAAGTGTCCTGACAAACCACACGGAGACAAGAACATGTCCATGCCTACGATTCGCCAGGTGCGCGCCTTCACCGTCCGCGGCGGCGGCGCCGATTATCACGATCAGGGCGCCGACCACTGGATCGACGATCACGTCGCCACGCCGATGGCCCGCTATCCCGAATACCGCAAGAGCCGCCAGTCGTTCGGGCTGAACGTGCTCGGCTCGCTCGTCGTCGAGATCGAGGCGAGCGACGGCACTGTCGGCTTCGCCGTAACGACGGGCGGGGAGATCGGCGCGTTCATCGTCGAGAAGCATCTCGCGCGCTTCGTCGAAGGGCAGCGCGTGACCGACATCGAGAAGATGTGGGACCAGATGTTCAACGCGACGCTTTACTACGGGCGCAAGGGCATCGTGCTGAACGCGATCTCGGGCGTTGATCTCGCGCTGTGGGACTTGCTCGCGAAGGTGCGCCGCGAGCCGGTGTTCCAGCTGCTCGGTGGCCCGGTGCGCGACGAGCTGCAGTTCTATACAACCGGGGCACGGCCCGATCTCGGGAAACAGATGGGTTTCATCGGCGGCAAGCTGCCCTTGCAGCCCGGTCCGGCCGAAGGCGAGGAAGGGCTGGCCGCGAACATCGCGAAGCTTGCCGACATGCGCTCGAAGTCGGCGACGACTTCTGGCTGATGTTCGACTGCTGGATGAGCCTCGACCTCAACTACGCCAGGCGTTTCGCGAACGCGGCGCGCGAATACGGCCTGAAGTGGCTCGAGGAAGCGCTGCCGCCGGACGACTACTGGGGCTATGCCGAACTGCGCCGTTCGGTGCCGAACGGCATGATGGTGACGACCGGCGAGCACGAAGCGACGCGCTGGGGCTTTCGCATGCTGTTCGAGATGGGCTGCGCGGATCTCGTGCAGCCGGATGTCGGCTGGTGCGGCGGCATCACGGAACTCATCAAGATCTCGGCGCTCGCGGACGCGCACAACGTGCTCGTCGTGCCGCATGGATCGTCGGTCTACAGCTATCACTTCGTCGCGACGCGCCACAATTCGCCGTTCGCCGAGTTCCTGATGATGGCGCCGAAAGCCGGTCAGGTCGTGCCGATGTTCACGCCCTTGCTGCTCGACGAACCCGTGCCGGTGAACGGCCGCATGAAGGTGCCGGAAACGCCGGGCTTTGGCGTGCGGCTGAATCCGGAGTACAAGCTCGAAAGACCGTACACACTGAAGGGGCATCGCATGTTGCTAGAGATAGAGAACAAGGTGGTGGTGGTGACGAGCGGCTCGCGCGGCATCGGCAGGGCGATTGCGCTCGCGAGCGCGCGCGACGGCGCCGACGTAGCCATCAACTACTGGGGCGACAACGACAAGTCCTATGGCAAGTAATCCGCAGTGGAGTCCATCATCGCCGAGATCGAGGCGCTCGGGCGGCGCGCGATCGCTGTCGAAGGCAACGTGGCCGAGCGCGAGACCGGCATCGAACTCGTCCGGCGCACGGTCGAGGCGTTCGGCCGCGTCGATGTGCTCTCGAGCAACGCGGGCATCTGTCCGTTTCATGCGTTTCTCGACATGCCGCCCTCGGTCTACGAAACCACCGTCGCCGTCAACCTCAACGGCGCGTTCTACGTGACGCAGGCCGCCGCGAACCAGATGAAGGCGCAGGGCACGGGCGGGGCGATCGTCGCGACGAGCTTGGTTAGCGCGCTCGTCGGCGGCGGCATGCAGACGCACTACACGCCGACCAAGGCGGGCGTCCATTCGTTGATGCAATCGTGCGCGATCGCACTCGGGCCGTATGGCATCCGCTGCAACTCGGTGATGCCGGGCACCATCGCGACCGATCTTAACGCCAAGGATCTCTCGGACACCGGCAAGCGCGCCTACATGGAGAAGCGCATCCCGCTCGGGCGTCTGGGCGCGCCGGACGACGTCGCGCAATGCGTGGTGTTCCTCGCCTCCGATCGCGCACGCTATGTGACGGGCGCATCGCTGCTCGTCGATGGCGGGCTCTTCGTGAACCTTCAGTAACGCGATGTCGTCGAGTACTTGCGCAACAGCGCGATGAAGTACTCGGCGGGTTCGCTCAGGGTCTCGAACTTGCGGCGCAGCAGGCCGAAGCCCGACAGGCTCTTGCCGATCTCGATCGGCAATTCGATCAGCAACTGCGCGCGAAGATAATCGCGCACGACGGATTTGGGCAGCATCGCGACGGCCTCGCCGTTCTGCAGCAGTTGCAGCGTCGCGAAGATCTATGCGCACTCGACGATGTCCGCCGGCGTCGTGAGGCTGGCGCGTGCCAGCTCGTCCTCGAAGAGGCCGCGCGCGGGGCTCGTGATCGGCTGCAGGATCCACGGCCAGCCGACCAGCATCGCGAGCGTGAGCGAGGTCTTGCCGGCAAGCGGATGTCCCGCGCGCACGACGAGCCGCATCGCCTCACGCGCGAGCGGCTCGAAATCGTTGTACTGCAAGGGCGTGGTGAGCCGCCCGAGCGCGAGATCGACTTCGCGGCGATGCAGCAGCTGCACGACCTGATCGCTCGTTGCGCCGAGGATGCGCACGTTCAGCAGCGGCCGCTCCGATTTTAGCTCGGCAACGGCCATCGCCAGCACGTCGGGCGCGGCGCCCATGATCGCGCCGACCGTGAGCTGGCCGTGGCCGCCGCGGCGCTTGGCGTCGAGATCGTCGGCGAAGCGCGTGAGGTCCGCGAGCGAGCGCCGCGCGTAGGCGAGCGCCGCAGTGCCGAGCGGAGTCGGCTGCATGCCGCGCGCGTTGCGCTCGAACAGCAGAAAGCCGAACGCCTCTTCGATATCGGCAAGCATACGGCTCGCGTTCAGCTGCGAGCGCGCGATGTTCGCATCGAATTTTCTGGTGGACCGGCTCTTCGGCAGCTACGCCGATTTGTGGAACGCGTATGCGCAGATCGTCGGCGATGCGAGCGACAGCGAGAAGCGCGCGCTGTTCGTGCGCAATACAGAGCGCATCTATCGTATCTGAACAGGGCATGACGATGGACAAGACACCACGCCTGGAACTGAAACACGCGAGCAAGTCGTTCGGCCGCGTGCGCGCGCTCGGCGACGGCAGCCTGCAACTCTTTCCGGGCGAAGTGCATGCGCTGCTCGGCGAGAATGGCGCAGGCAAGTCGACGCTCGTGAAACTGCTCGCCGGCGTTTACCAGCCCGATTCGGGCGAACTGCTCGTCGAAGGCGTCGCGCGCCGCTTCGCGAATCCTGCCGAGGCGCGCGATGCGGGCATCGCCGTCATCTATCAGGAGCCGACGCTGTTCGCCGATCTCTCGATCGCCGAGAACATCTACATGGGGCGTCAGCCGCGTGACCGCTTCGGCCGTATTCGTTACGACGAGATGCATCGCGAAGTCGATGCACTCTTATCGTCGCTTGGCGTGAACCTGCGCGCGCAACAGCTCGTGCGCGGGCTTTCGATTGCGGATCAGCAGGTCGTCGAGATCGCCAAGGCGCTGTCGCTCGATGCGAATGTGCTCATCATGGACGAGCCGACCGCCGCGCTTTCGCTGGCGGAAGTGGAGCGGCTCTTCACGATCGTGCGCCCATTGCGCGAGCGCAATGTCGCCATTCTCTTCATCACGCACCGGCTCGACGAAGTATTCGCGCTAACGCAGCGCATGACGATCATGCGCGACGGCATGAAGATTCATGACGCACTCACCGATGACATGAGCATCGATGCGATCGTGAGCAGAATGGTCGGTTGCGATCTCGACACGTTCTATCCGAAAGCCGATGTCGCGCCCGGCGACGTGCGCCTCTCGGTGCGCACCTCACGCGCGAAGGCGTGTTCAAGAACGTTTCCTTCGATGTGCGCGCGGGCGAAATCGTCACGCTCGCGGGGCTCGTCGGCGCCGGCTGCAGCGAAGTCGCGCGCGCGATCTTCGGCATCGACGCGGTCGATGGCGGCGAGGTCAGGATCGCGGGCAGGAAGCTGGCGCTGGGACATCCGGCGGCGGCCGTGCGCGCGGGTCTCGCGCTCGTGCCGGAGGACCGCCGCGCACAAGGACTCGCGCTTGAACTGAGCATCGCGCGCAATGCATCCCTGACGGTGCTCGGCAGACTGATGCGGCATGGACTCGTCACGACAAGAAGCGAGTCCGCGCTCGCCGCCGACTGGGGCAAGCCTGCGCCTGAAGGCCAGCGATCTCGATGCGCCCGTAGGCACGCTCTCGGGCGGCAACCAGCAGAAAGTGGTGCTCGGCAAATGGCTCGCGACGAACCCGAAAGTGCTGATCATTGACGAGCCGACGCGCGGCATCGACGTGGGCGCGAAGGCGGAGGTGTATCGCACGCTCGCGGAGCTCGTGAAGGAAGGCATGGCCGTGCTGATGATTTCGAGCGAACTGCCGGAAGTGCTCGGCATGGCGGATCGCGTGCTCGTGATGCACGAGGGCCGCATCAGTGCGGATATCGCCCGCGCCGATGTGAACGAGGAACGGGTGATGAGCGCTGCGCTGGGCACGTCGCCTTCATTGGGACGCGCAGCATGATGACACGACACTCTCCCACGCTACCCGCGATGCCGCCGACCGAAACGAAGCGCGAGAGCCTCGCGGTCTCGATCGCCAGGAGCCGCGAGCTGACGCTCTTCATCGTGCTGCTCGTGCTGATCGGCGCGACCGCCGCGGCCAAGCCCGACTTTCTCAACCGGCAGAACCTGCGTGACGTGCTGCTGAACGTGTCGATCATCGGCCTGCTGACGGCGGGCATGACGATCGTCATGCTGATGCGGCATATTGATCTTTCGGTTGCGTCGATCGTCGGCGTCAGTGCGTATGCAGTCGGCAGTCTCTTCGTGATGTTCCCGCACATGCTGGTGATCGTCGCGATGCTGGCGGGCATCGGCATCGGGCTTGCGATCGGCGCGTTGAACGGCGCGCTCGTCACGTTCGGGCGCGTGCCTTCGCTCGTCGCGACCTTGTCGACGCTCTATATCGTACGCGTTGCGGATTACGCGTGGGTCCACGGCGGCCAGATCAACGCGACGAGCCTGCCCGATGCGTTCGCGTCCATCGCGACGGATTCGCTCTTCGGCGTGCCGAATCTGGTGTTGATCGCGCTCGTCGTGCTGATCGCGCTGTGGTGTATCTGAAGCAGTATCGCGGCGGACGCGAGCACTACGCAATCGGCTCGAATCCTGAAGCCGCGCGTCTCGCGGGCATCCGCGTGGATCGCCGCGTGATGATGGGCTTCCTGCTCTCCGGCGCGATCGCGGGACTTGCCGGCGTGCTGTGGCTCGCGCGGTTCGGCACTGTCGATGCCAGCACGGCGAAGGGCATCGAGCTGCAGGTTGTCGCGGCGGCGGTGGTCGGCAGCGTGGCGATCACGGGCGGCGTGGGGACAGTCGCGGGCGCGACGCTCGGCGCGCTCGTGCTCGGCGTCATCAATATCGCGCTGGTGGTGCTGCGCGTGTCGCCCTCTGGCAGCAGGCGATTCAGGGCGCGCTGATCGTCGCGGCGATCGCGCTCGATACCTTGCTCGCGCGCTCCGTCGCGCGCCGCATGATGAGGAAACGCGATCATGGCTAAACCCGATTCCGCACTCTCCACCACGAAGCGCCGCCATCTGCAGTGGGAAGCGATGCTCGCGATCGTGCTCGTCGTCTCGCTGATCGCGGGGCGCATGCTGTCGCCGCTGTTTCTGTCGAGCGCGAACATCTCGAACATGCTCGCGGACTTCACCGAGATCGCGCTGATCGCGCTGCCGATGACGCTCATCATCGTCGCGGCGGAGATCGATCTGTCGGTGGCGTCGGTGCTGGGCGCATCGAGCGGGCTGATGGGCGTGCTCTGACACATGGCATTGCCGATGCCGCTCGTGATCGTCCTCGTGCTCCTCTTCGGCACGCTCGCGGGCCTGCTCAACGGCCTCGTGATCGTACGCTTCAATCTGCCGTCGCTGGCGGTTACGATCGGCACGCTGGCGCTGTTTCGCGGACTCGCCTACGTCTTGCTGGGCGATCAGGCGATCGCGGATTTTCCCGCGTCCTACACGGCGTTCGGCATCGACACGATCGGCAATACCTTTCTGCCGATGCCGTTCATCCTGGTGATTACAGGCGCCATCATCTTCACGGTGCTCCTGCAGGCGACGCCTTTCGGCCGCAGCCTCTTCGCGATCGGCGCAAATCCGACTGCCGCGTAGTTTTCGGGCATCGAAGTCGCAAGGAAGAAGCTCGAGCTCTTCATGATGTCGGGCGCGATGGCGGCGCTCGCGGGGATCGTCTATACGCTGCGCTTCACGAGCGCGCGCGCGGCGACAATGGCGAGGGCTTCGAGCTTTCCGTGATCGCGGCGGTGCTGTTCGGCGGCGTGAGCATCTTCGGCGGACGCGGCTCGATGATCGGCGTGCTGCTGTCGCTCGTCATCATCGGCGTGCTGCGCAATGCGCTGACGCTCGCGGATGTATCGAGCGAAACGCTGACTATCGTGACCGGCGCGCTGCTGCTTTCGTCGGTGCTGATTCCGAATCTCGTCGCGCGCTGGCGGGCGGTGCGCGAGAAGCGCCTGATGGCGCAGGCATGACCCCTCGATTTGCCGTGCTCGTCGATAACCAGCGCAAGGGCTCGTTCAAGCAAACCCGCGCGCAATGACAGGAGACTTTACGACATGAAGCCCATTCGATTCCCGCGGGGCCCGGCGCTGGCGGCGGCCTTTCTGGCGGCCACCGTCGCGCTGACGGCGAGCGCCGCCGACATCAGGAACGGCCTGAAGATCGCCTTCGTGCCGAAGCAGATCAACAACCCGTACGAAGTGATCGCAGACGATGGCGGCATGGCCGCGATCAAGGAGATGAAGGGCGACGGCAAGGTGGTCGGACCGTCGGACGCGGGCGCGTCGTCGCAGGTGAGCTATATCAACACGCTCATCACGCAGAGGCAGAACGCGATCGTGATCGCGGCGAACGACGCCAACGCGGTCGTGCCGTATCTGAAGAAGGCGATGTCGCAGGGAATCAAGGTCGTGACCTTCGACTCCGACACCGCGCCCGACGGCCGGCAGATCTTCGTCAATCAGGCCGATTCGGAAGCGATCTGGCGTGGGCAGATCCAGTTGCTGTCGAAGCTGATCGGCGCAGAGGGCGAGTTCGCGATTCTGTCGGCGACGCCGAACGCGACGAATCAGAATACCTGGATCAAATGGATGCAGGAGGAGCTGAAGAAGCCCGAGTACTCGAAGATGAAGCTCGTGAAGATCGCCTACGGCAACGACGACGATCAGAAGTCGTTCGTCGAGACGCAGGGCTTGCTGCAGGCGTATCCGAACCTGAAGGGCATCGTCGCGCCGACTTCTGTCGGCATCGCGGCGGCGGCGCGCTATATCTCGAGCTCGCCGGCGAAGGGCAAGGTCGTGGTGACGGGTCTCAGCACGCCGAACCAGATGCGCGCGTTCGTGAAAAACGGCATGGTCCAGGCGTTCCAGTTGTGGGATCCGGGCCAGTTGGGCTATCTGGCGGCGTTCGCGGCGGCGAATCTGGCGTCGGGGACGATCACGGGCAAGGAAGGCGATTCGTTCGACGCGGGCAAGCTCGGCAAGCGCACGGTAGGCAAGAGCGGGGAAGTAATCCTCGGTCCACCGACGACGTTCGACGCGGCGAATATCGATAACTTCAATTTCTGACGCGACGGGATCGCGCGGAGCCTGAGAGGATGACGAAACGCCCTGCGGGGCGTTTTCGCTTTTGGGCTCTCGATTTAGCGGTGCACGCGGCAGTGCTTTTGTAACGTTCACACAGAAATAGTTTGCATGACGAATGATAAAGGTAGAATCCAGTTTTTTAAAGACGCGCGGTGAACGTTCGCAAGGAATGTTCGAACGCTCATGCCTTGGCCCGCCGCGCCCTGACGCGGTTGCGGCAAGTCATAGTGTGTCACGCCGCATTCTCCTGCGTTTCATAAGAGCATCGAGACTAAACCGAAGTGATCTTTCTCAATCGCACCGCCTCGTCGGCCCTGTGTTTTACCGGAGTCGATCTCCAGGACGAAGAATTCAGGGTTGTTGTCCTGAAGGCCGGCTATCGGATGATGCCGGCCGGTCAGCGCGGACACTTCCGTGCCGAACTCATGGAAGAGGTCGCTTTGTGCATGAAGGACGACTACTACGGCCAGATCAATCAGAGCTGCGTTCGGGAAGAGAGCGATCTCGCGCACTTCAAAGCACGCTGCGATGTCATTTTTCGTGGCGACGCTTATGCACCGTTCGGAAAAGCCGCAGCCGAGTGGGACGTTCGAATGAAGATCGGCGCGCCAGCGTCGAGCTGCGACATGGTGGCGAACATCGGAACGTGACGTCCTTGTTGCGGCTCAACCCTACGTTCAAGGCTCGTTACCCCGAGCGCTGGGCCGTTCCGCCCGCACCGCAATCGAACCACGACTCCACCGGTTCACGAAAGATTCTGCTGGACAAGCGTCTGAGCGTTTCGGGTCCGCGAGACTTCACGCGTCACGGAGCTCGCTGGCGACTCCAAGCCACCCAGGCGACGACACAAGTACCGATACGCTGGGAATACGCTTTTGGCGGAAGCAGTACGGTGCGCAATCCTCGGCATGGCTCGACGCCGGATGGACCTGAATTCTTGCTGAACGAAGTCTGCTACAGCAACCCGCTCGGTCGCGGATGGATCGAGGAACGCCATATCGAGACGATGCGCAAGGCCGAACTCGAACCTCTCGATCGCATCCCGGTGCCACAGATCCATGCATTGGGCGGAGCTACCGTTCAGCCTGTGTGCGTGCGGCACCCGGACCGGATCGATCCCGAGAGTCCGGACGAATTCATTCGGATCGCAAAGGGATATGGCGCGCACCCGGCTGGCTTGGGAATCGTGGGCAGGCCGTGGGTTCCGCGATTGCAATTGGCGGGCACCTATGACGAGAAGTGGAAAGCCGAGCGTTGGCCTTGTCTGCCCAATGATTTCGATTTCGGTTATTGGAATTGCGCTCCGCGCGATCAGCAACTGGAGATGCTTCCTCCCGACGCGCGCATCGAGCTATGGAACCTGGCTGATCCGTCGCTCACCGCGAACGGCTACCTATGCGTCGACTTGCCTGACGACTGGCCGTTCTCGCACGTGCATCTGCATGACGGTCTCGCCTTGCCTTTGCCGATGATGACCGACACCTTGATCATCGATACCGAAGCAATGACTGTATAGACCGGAGACATGGGTAACCGCTGGGACGATCGCGTCGCGCTTCATGCGTCAAGCCTCTCAGCTTTGTTGTGCCGCCGGTGCGCGGCGCACTTTCATCACGCTCCTGAGACCCGAGAACAGCGGAGCGCGCGCCATGCCGGGTGCACGTCCGAAGCTCTCGGTGATGCGGTCGAGCACGATCGCCAGCAACACCACCGACAAGCCGCTCTCGAAGCCGAGGCCGATATCCAGCCGCTGGATCGATGCGAGCACGTCGTTGCCGAGACCGCCCGCGCCGACCATCGACGCGATGATGACCATCGACAGCGCCATCATGATCGTCTGGTTCACGCCGGTCATGATGGACGGCAACGCGTTCGGAATCTGCACCTTGTAGAGCAACTGGTACGGCGTGCAGCCGAACGCCTGACCCGCTTCCACGATCTCGCGATTCACCTGCCTGATGCCGAGCGCGGTGAGACGCACGGCTGGCGGCATCGCGAAGATGACGGTGGCCAGAATCCCCGGTACGCGGCCCAGGCCGAAAAGCATCGCGGCCGGAATCAGATAGACGAAGGCGGGCATCGTCTGCATCAGATCGAGCACCGGGCGCACGCCATTTCCACATACTTGCTCTTCGAGGTCCAGATGCCGAGCGGGATGCCGAGCAGCAGGCTAATGAACGTCGACGACAGCGTAAGTAAGGCCCAGCGTGATGACCATCTGGTCCCAGAAGCCCGTGGCGTAGATCAGCAACAACGCAGCCAGGACGAACGCCGCGAATCGCCAGCCGACGCGCCACAAGCCGATGCCGACGAAGATCGCGATCAGCGCCCACATCGGTACGGCCTGCAGGCCGTGCTCGACCGCCGCGGCGAAGGTCTCGATGACCTTGCCGATCGAGTCGAAGGTTTTCGCGTCGTGATCGAGGAGATAGTGGACGCCGTGATCCACCCAACTGCCAAGCGGAATGATTTCAGACATGGGAACCTCGATGGTGCGTAAGGACCTTCAGGACATTGGCCTTGTTGATCGAACCGCAATACGAGCCGTCCACTTCGACGACAGGCAGCGGGGCCGGACTCGCAACGACGCGATTGACGACCTCATCGAGTGCCATGTGCCGCTCGATGCATTCGATGGGATTGATCTGCGGGACCGCGTTGCCGTTCATATCGCGTCCGACGAAGCCGCGGATGCGGCGCTGTCCGTCGAGCACGAAAGCGTAGTCGGCGCTGCCATTGGGCGTCGCCGCGACGCTCGATGCGTCGATCTACGGCGAATGCTTGATGAGCGGCACGTCGTCCGTCTGCATCAGGTAGCCCGCGGTCAGATAACGGCTCGTGTCGATGCCTTCGAAGAAGGCCTCTACGTAGTCGTCTGCCGGATTCATGATGATTTCCTGCGGCGTGCCGATCTGCACCACGCGGCCGCCTTCCATGATCGCGATGCATGTGCCGATACGCATCGCCTCTTCCAGATCGTGCGAGACGAAGAGAATCGTGTGGCGCTGCTCGCGCTGCAGGTCGAGCAGCACGTTCTGCATTTCCTTGCGCTTGAGCGGATCGAGCGCGGAGAACGCCTCATCCATGATCATCAGCGAAGGATTCACGCGAGCGCGCGTGCGAGTCCCACGCGCTGCTGCATGTCGCCCGATAGTTGCGAGGGCAATTTCTGCGCGAACGGGGCGAGACCGACCTGCTCGAGCACGGTCATCGCGCGCGCCTCGCGCTCCTCTTTCTTGCCGACACCCGCGACCTCGAGACCGAATGCGGCGTTCGAAAGAACGGTGCGCTGCGGCATCAGCGCGAAGGACTGGAACACCATGCTCATGTCCTTGCGGCGCAGCGCGGTGAGTTCCGAGCGCCGCACGGCGGCTACGTCGCGGCCGTCGATCAGCACCTTGCCGGCGGTCGGCTCGACGAGCCGGTTGATGAGCCGGATCAGCGCGGATTTGCCCGAGCCCGAGAGGCCCATGAGGACGAAAATCTCGCCTTCCTTGACGTCAAAGGAGACGTTATGGACGCCGACGATCTGTCCGGTGCGCTTGAAGACTTCTTCCTTGGTTGCACCACCGGCCAGCATGTCGAGCGCCTGTTTGGGACTGTTGCCGAACACCTTGCACAGTCCCTCGACTACCACTTTGGGGGAATTCATCGAATATCTCCTTGCGTGGGCGGAACGCGCGTCCGCGCTGTGCATACATAGTTGCCAGAAAAAAGTCGCATCAGCCGACTATTTGCGACAACCACATGTGGAAATACGACACCGGAATATGTCGGAAATTGCCGGCTTGGTATCGGAGCCTTGCTGGACAAGGTTTTGCGGGACGTGAAGCGAACGATCTTGCGGATTTTGACGTGTCGCCAGAAGACAAGTCCGGGTGCCTTTTGCGATGCAGGCGGCTTGCGAGGCGGGTGTCAGCCAGACGAAAGGGAGGGGAAATTGCGTCGCGCGCGATGGCGCAGGAGGAGGATTGCGTCAGAACGGACGCCTGGTGATGCCGAGAAGTGCTAGAAAAACTACACAATCAGGAAAAACTGGCGGGCGGGTCGTACGGTGCTTGCCGTCGTGTGTTGCTCGTATTGTGTTTCCCACGCCGCCTTCAGCCACGCATTACAGACGGAAGCCGAATGCCGTGCCGCGCGACTTGCGTTGACGCTCCGATTCACGAAAACGCGCTTGGTACGAGTAATCTTTGTCCATCGGCAGGTGCGGCGATTCGAACAGCGAAGCAAATTTCTGCAGCAGGGCGAAAAGGTAGCTCATGACTGACTCCGGTGAGTGATAGAGGGTTTTCCCTTAGTGCGAATTATAAGGTTAACCCCCTCGAATTTCTAGTGCAATGCAACATTTCTTGGAAAGAAATCCGGTAGTTTCTCTACATTTTTGCCGATTTTCGCCCACTCCCAAATCAGGGGCGGAGCGCGAAGGTCCATGCGGCAAGCGTCGGGACGCGGGACGAACGCGTACGCGACACGTCGCCGCACGACGGGGTGTCGCGGGAATGTGACAGCAGGGATCAGCGCGCGGCCGAGTTGGCGCGGTGATGCGCCCGATGCGCGCGCTTTCCCGGTGCGGAATCGGCTTGACCGCGCTTACGGGCTGAACCGGCGAGGCGTCGTCGGAGTCGGATTCGGGGGGGCATGTCGGACACGTGGCGCATGCTGACGGTGGCCGAATCGGTGTCGAAGAGCGAGGCGAGCGTCGCCTGCTGGTTGAGCATCAGTTGCTCCATGCGATCCTGCTGCAACTTGCCGTCGCGGCTCATGTGCAGCAGCACGACCGTTTGCGCGATGCCCGTCGTCACTGTGGCAAGCATCACGCAGACGATGACCGTGAGCATCGTCTTCATGCGGCGCGCGTGCGCCGTGGCAGCGGTGCGCTGCTCGGAGATCACGGCGCCGAGCGTTTCGATGGTATCGGCGAACGCTGTGGCGCGGGCGCGGTCGAGCTCGGGCGCGGCGTCGTTTGGCACGCTAGCCTTGGCGTGCAGCGGGCCTTCGTCGCGTGAACTCACGGCCGCCGCGGAACGGAGCGCGCCATCGCCGTGGGCTGACGAGCACGCGCCGCGCGACGCCGCATCGGTCTTGCCGTCGAGCGCGACCGAACTGATGCTCGCGGCTCGCGGCACGGCGGCGGCCATCGCGCCGGGCTTGCCGGCAGCGTCGATGTCGGCCGGCTGAGGCTCGAACGCATCGTCCTGAAACAGCCCCTGCACCGGCTCGACCGACGCCACGCTGCCGCGCGCCGCCCGTCGATGCCGCCCAATTCGACTGCACCGCAGCGAGAAACACCTCGGGCAGTTCGAAGCCCTCGAAGGTGCCCTGGCGGATGTCGGTGTTCATCGCCTGAAGGTGCGCGCGCTCGGCGGCTTCCGCGAACAGATCGAGCGTCTCGCCGCTGCGCGCGTCTTCGCTCAGTTGCGCGAGGCGCTGCGCCGACCGTGCGGCACGGGCAAGCGTCTTCTCGGTGTCGGCGCTGTCGTGCGCGGACGGAGCGTCGGCGGCACGGCGGCGACGGTTCTTTGCGGCGGTGTCGCCCGAGGGCGTGTCGGGCGTTCTGTTTACAGCGGAATCTGGCATAGGTTCGAAAGGCCGCGGCGTCAGCGGCCGGCGCGCCAGGCGCACCAGCGCTTCGGCGAATATTTTCGAGAGGCCGCATTGTCGCACGGCGGCGCGCTCGAGCCAGCATCCGCGAGGCGATTTCAGCTGCCGTCGTCCTCGCGGAACTCGCGCACGACGTCCAGTTGCCGCAGGCGTTCGCAGATCGCCTGATATTCCATCGACGATAACCGGGACAGCTCGACGCGAACCTCGTCGAGTTCGGGCGAATCGTCGCTCTGCTGCACGACGAACTGCTTCACGCGCACGCTGACGGGCCCGAGTGCCTCGTGCAGCGCATGGAAGCTGAGCGAGCCTCGATCGACGAGCATTGTCAGTTGCCGGCGCCGTTTCACGCTGATGAAGCGGCGTTCCAGCGGCTTGATCCCCGCCAGGATCACGAGGATGATCACCGTCGCCGCGATCAACGCCGTATAGAGCCCGCCGCCGACGGCCAGCCCGATCGCCGCGACCGACCACAGGCTCGCCGCCGTCGTCAGCCCGCGGATGATCTCGCCGCGCAGGAGAATCGAGCCCGCACCGAGAAAGCCGATGCCGGAGACGACCTGTGCCGCGACCCACGAGGGATCGAGTACGACGTGATCGGCCTTCAGCGCGTCCTCGAAGCCGTACGCAGAAACGATCATGATCAGCGCCGAGCCGACGCACACCAGCATGTGCGTGCGCAGGCCGGCCGCCCACGAGAGCCGTTCGCGCTCGAAGCCGATCAGGCTGCCGAGCGCAGCGGCCATGACGAGCCGCGAAACGATTTCGATGTTTCCCAACATGGTCCGGTCCTCCTCTCGTCGATGGTGCAGCGGGCCGCCCGAAGACGCAGTCCATGCCGTGCCAGTTTTGCTATGCTTTCGCGTTACGCGGGCTTCACGAGTTCGCGCGCCCACAGACCCACCAGGGTCGTCCTATGCAGGATCAGCAACCCAACGCTTCGTCGCCGATGCAATCAGCGAGCCCTGACGCCGCCGCGGCGTTGCACGAGCACTACGCGAACATCGTGCTGCCAATCTGGCGCGGCCCGGGATTCAATCCCGCGCTCGGCCTGGCGTATGAGGCCGTTGGGCCCGCCGATCACGTCCCCCTGCCGCCCAAGCGTTATCGCGCGATGGCGTGTGCCCGGCAGCTCTTCGTTTTCTCGGAGGCCGGCGACCTCGCGCATGCCGCCACGCTCTTCGAATCGCTACGGCACTATTTTCGGGACAAGCGAAACGGCGGATGGTTCTATAGCGTGGATGCGACGGGCGCACCGCTGGAGCGTCAGAAGGATCTGTACACGCATGCATTCGTGGTCTTCGCGTGCGCGCATTACGCGAAGCGCACTGGCTCGGCGGAGGCGTTCGCGCTGCTCGACGAAACGACGCGGCTCATCGAGACGCGCTTCTCAGGCGGCGGCGACCTGCTGAACGCATCGCTCGCCGAGGATTTCGGTGCGACGCTCGAAACGCCGCTGCAGAATCCGCTGATGCATCTCTCCGAAGCATGGCTCGCCGCACGCGAGGCGACCAGTGACACCGCCTATGACCGACGCCTCGCGCTGCTCGCGCGGTCCGTCGCGAACGCATTCGTGCACGAGCCGAGCGGTTCGATCGCCGAATTGCCGATGGGCGCGGCAGGTAACCGGCTGGAGCCGGGCCATCAATTCGAGTGGTATTTCCTGGCGCTGGGCAGTGGTCACGCCGGGTTCGAGGCGGTGGGGCTCAATCAGAAGCTGGTGCGCGCCTTCGATTTCGCGCAGCAGCACGGCGTCGATGCGCAAACGGGCGGCGTCTGCGCCGCCCTCGAGGAAACCGGGCGTGTGATCGACGGCACGCAGCGCATCTGGGCGCAGACGGAATATCTGCGCGCGCTGGCCACGCGTGGCGATGCGCCCGGCGAGCAGATCGCGCGTTTTCGCGCGCGCTTTCTGCATGAGTCCGGCTGGGTGGAATGCCGCTCGGCGCAGGGCGAAATTACCCGCGCCGAGATGCCGTCGACGACGCCGTATCACCTCGCGACGTCGTACGCGGCACTGCCGGCTTAAGCCGAATCAGACGAGCTGGAATACCGACACGGCCACCTTCAATTGCCGCGTCTGCTCGTGCAGCGACGACGCGGCAGCGGCGGCCTGCTCGACGAGCGCGGCGTTCTGCTGGGTCATCTCGTCCATCTGCGTGACGGCCTGATTCACCTGTTCGATGCCCACGCTCTGCTCCAGCGACGACGCGCTGATCTCCGCCATCATCTGCGTGACGCGCGAAATCGATGCCGACACTTCGCGCATCGCCTTGCCCGCGCGCTCGACGAGCACCGAACCGTCGCTCACCTGCGCGACCGATTCGCCGATCAGTTCCTTGATCTCCTTGGCCGACTGTGCCGAGCGTTGCGCGAGGCCGCGCACTTCGCCCGCCACGACCGCGAAGCCGCGGCCCTGCTCGCCCGCGCGCGCCGCCTCGACGGCCGCGTTCAGCGCGAGGATGTTGGTCTGGAACGCGATGCCGTCGATGACCGAGATGATTTCCGCGATCTTGTCCGAGCTCGCCGCGATGCCGCGCATCTTGTCGACGACGTCATCCACCACGCCTGCGCCGCGCGAGGTTGCATCGAGCGCCTCGCCGGCGAGCGCATTGGCCTCGCGCGCGTGTTCGGCGTTCTGGCGCACGGTCGCGGTCAACTCTTCCATGCTCGACGCGGTCTCTTCCAGCGAGGCCGCCTGATTTTCCGTGCGCGCGGACAGATCGGCGTTGCCGCCCGCGATTTCATCGGCGCCGAGGTTGATCGAATCGGACGTCTCGCGGACCGTCTTCACCGTGCTGGCGACGCTCGCCTGCATCATTGCGAGGCCCGCGAAAAGGCGGCCGATTTCATTGGTGCCGCGATCCGCAATGCGCTCGTCCAGACGCCCCTTCGCGATGCGCTCGAAATGGCGGCCCGCTTCCTCGAGCGGCTCGATGACAGCGCGGCGCAGCGCGATATGCGTCAGCGCGATGCCTGCGATGAGTGCCACGAAGATCACGATGCCGACCGCCCGGAACCAGGCGTAACGGGTATCGATCGAGGATAGATAGCCGCTGCTGGCTGCATCGCCGAAATTGACGAAATTCTGCTGCTCGGCGAGATAGCGGTCCTGGAAGCCTTGCGTCGGCTGGTCGAGGAATGCCTGGATGTTGCCCGCATCGAGACACTGGACTAGCTCGGAAAGCGCCTTCGCGTATTCGGCATATTTGGCTTGCAGCGCGTTCATGCGCGCGACGTTTTCCTGACCGGTGCTGGGCGCGTTCAGAAACGCCGCGAACGACTTGTCCGCGGCCGCGATCTGCTCGCGCGCGTGCTGGACGATCCCGGTCGACTCCGTGCCGCCGCGAACCATGCGCGTGCCCGCGCGGGAGAGATTGATGCGCGCATCCATCAGGTGCTGCGTGGTCTTGTTGACCGCGTCGACCTGCTTCAGCGCGATGTCGGACAGGCTGCCGACGTCGTCGTGTGTGCGCGAGAGCGACCAGAACCCGAGTCCTTCGGTCACGAGCTGAAAGAGACAGAACACCACCAGAACGACGGGCAAACCCGATGAAACCTTAAATTTTCCAAACATCTTCTTCTTGCACCCACACTTCCGAAATAAGCCCGCCGATTGCGGGGAGTGCGGGTATACGGCAGTCGGCCTGAGAAGCTTGAATCGTTTGTCGCAATAGATTGTCTACTCGGAAGGATGCGGAGACGGCGCGCGTACCGCGCCAGACCGACCATTGCACAATTTTTGCGTAAGTTCCTTGCAGTGCGCGCGAACGCTTCCTATTGTCTTTGCAGGACGGCACCGAACCCACCAAGGAGTGTCCGAATGGCCGAAATTGTCGATATCGCGCGCGGTGCGCTCAATGCGCAACCGTTCAGCGCCTTGCTCGGAACGAAATTGATGCAGGTCGATTCAGCGAGTCTCACGCTGTGTCTGCCGATCAGGGACGAGCTCAGGCAACAACACGGTTTCGTGCACGGCGGGGTGGTCAGTTATCTCGTGGACAACGCGCTGACCTTCGCGGGCGCGCTCCGGCTCGGGCCGAAGGTCGTCACGGGCGAGTACAAGATCAACTATCTGCGCCCCGCGGTCTCCGGCACGCTGATGGCGCGGGCCCGCGTCGTTCACGCGGGCATGACGCAGGCGACCTGCCAGTGGACGTATTCGTCACCGATGGCGGCGCTGAGCAGCTCGTCGCGGTCGCGCAGGGCACGATCACGCGCATCGGCGAAAACGTCGCGGGACCGGTTTTCCACGCCTGAAAGTCCATTCTTCAACCCGTCGCCCAAAGCAAAAAACCTCGCCGTGTGGCGAGGTTTTTTGTTCGTTGCGCGGGCGACGCCCGGCGTTACTTCGCGGACACGGTCCTCTGCGTCTGCTCGCCGAGGCCTTGAATGCCGAGCTTCATCGTCTGGCCAGCCTTCAGATACACCGGGTTCGGCTTCACGCCCATGCCGACGCCCGGCGGCGTGCCCGTCGAGATGACGTCGCCCGGCTGCAGGCTCATCACCTTCGACAGATACGCGACCAGTTGCGCGACCGTGAAGACCATCGTCTTCGTGTTGCCGTTCTGATAGCGCTTGCCGTCGACTTCGAGCCACAGATCGAGCTTCTGCGGATCGGCGACTTCGTCCTTCGTGACGAGCCACGGACCGATCGGGTCGAAGGTGTCGAAGCCCTTGCCCTTGTCCCATTGCGTGCCGTGCTCGAGCTGCCACTCGCGCTCGGAGACGTCGTTGATCACGCAGTAGCCCGCGACGTAATCGAGCGCGCTGGTTTCGTCGACGTACTTGGCTTCCTTTCCGATCACCACGCCCAGCTCGACTTCCCAGTTGGTTTTGACCGAGTTGCGCGGGATTTCGACGTCGTCGTTCGGGCCACAGATCGCGCTCGTCCATTTGCCGAAGATGACCGGTTCCGTCGGCACGGGAAGATTCGACTCGGCTGCGTGATCCGCATAATTCAGGCCGATGCACACGAACTTGCCGACACGGCCGACGCACGGCCCGATGCGCGGCGTACCGTCGACGACCGACAGCGTCGCGACATCGACGGCGCGCAGTTTCGCCAGGCCGCGTCGGTCAGCGTCGCGCCGGCGATGTCATCACGACCTTCGACAGGTCGCGAATCTGGCCTTCGGCGTCCAGCAGACCGGTTTTTCCTGACCCTTGGGGCCGTAACGCGAAGCAGCTTCATCTGGTTTGATCCTCCTTGTTCCGAAAATGAATGAGGGCTTGGTCAGTTATGAATGAGGGCTTGGTCAGTTGGACCAGCCGCCATCGATGACGTGAATCTGTCCCGTCGTGACCGACGATTCGTCCGAGCCGAGATACAATGCGAGCGCCGCGATCTCCTCGGCACGGCCGACGCGCCCCATCGGCTGACGCGCGACGAATGCGGCCTGCACCTGTTCGACCGTCGCGCCCTGCGCCTTCGCCTGCTCCGCGATGAGATCCTTCAGCGACGGCGATTCCACCGTGCCCGGGCAGATGGCGTTGCAACGGACGCCGCGCGTGACGAAATCGGCCGCAACCGATTTCGTGAGGCCGATCACCGCCGCCTTCGACGCACCCATACACGAAACGATTCGGCACGCCCTTCACGCTCGACGCCGCCGCCGACATGTTGATGATCGAGCCGCCGCCTTTTTCCAGCATCTTCGGCAGGAAAGCGCGAATCGTACGATACATGGTCTTCGCGTTCAGCTCGAAGGCGAAGTCCCAGTCCTCTTCGCTCGCTTCGAGAATTGAGCCGGCGTGCACGAAGCCCGCGCAGTTGAAGAGCACGTCGATCGCGCCGATTTCCTGCGCGAGCGCGTTGATCGCCTGCGGGTCGCGAACGTCGAGCCTGCGCACTTCGAAGGGCTTGCCTTCGAGCGATTCCGTGCGGATATCGGTGGCGATCACGCGGGCGCCTTCCTTCGCGAAAAGCTCGGCCGTCGCGAGCCCGATACCTTGTCCCGCTGCCGTGATCAGCGCCGTCTTGCCTGCCAGTCTTTGTACCATCCATTGCTCCAGTCGAAGTTGTTTTTGAGACATGCCGGGTATATCAGCCGGTTCAGAGGCGGTAGAACGCGTGCGCGTTTCCGCCGAAAATCGCGTCTTGTGCGGCCTTTTCGAGATGCGAGGTGAGGCTTTTCGCCGTCGCGTGCCACGCGGTGTAGCTGCCGTTGAGATTCAGCACCGGCCAGTCGCTGCCCCACCCCACATCAGACGCCCCGGTCCGAATTGTTCGATGAGATGCGTAACGTAGGGTTTTAAGGTTTCTTCCGTCCAGTTCGGGTTTGCTTCGGTCACGAGACCGGAAAATTTGCAACAGAGCTTTTGCGGTAACGCGGCGAGTTGCGCGATGCCATCGGCCCACGGCTGCCAGCCCGCCTCGATACCATCGCGGATCGGCGGCTTCGCGCCATGATCGACGACGATCCTGAGCTTCGGAACGCTCGACAAACCTGATCAGCGACGGCACGTGCCGCGCGAAGATCAACGCGTCGAACGCGAGATCGAGATCGATGAGGCGCTGGATCGCCGCTTCGCGCGGCGCGTGCTCGATCCACGTGTCGTCGGGCAAGTCCTGCAGCATCGGACGCACGCCCTTGAACTTCGGTTCGCGCGCGAGCTCCTCGATGAGATTCGATGCCTCGGGCGAGTCCAGCGGCACCCAGCCAACCACGCCGGCAATCGAATCGTCGTTGCGTGCGAGATCGAGGAGGTAGCGCGTTTCCTCGACCGTCGGCGCGGCCTGAACGACGACGGTGCAATCGATGCCCGTCGCCTGGCGCAACGGCGCAAGCTCTTCGGACCCGAAGACGCGATACAGCGGCTCCATGTCCGGTGTGAGCCAGCCGTAGTCGCCGCGCGCCGGGTTCCAGTAGTGCTGATGCGCGTCGATATTCATCGCGGCACCGGCGCATTCGCATGCAGCAGGCCCTCGGCGCGCAATACATCCCATAGCGCGGCCGGAAGCGGCATCGCGAACGATGCGGCGTTCTCGCGCACTTCATCGGGGGTGCGCGCGCCCATCAGCACCGTGGCCACGACTTTATGCGCATAAGGAAACTGAATGGCCGCGGTCGACAGCGCGACGCCGTGCTCGCGGCAAACACGCTCCAGCTTGCCGACGCGCTCGACGACGTCCTTCGGCGCATCGCCGTAATTGAACTTGAGATCGCCGTGCGCGTTGGCGTCGAGACCGCGCGCGAGGATGCCCGAATTGAACGCGCCACCCAGCAGGATGCTCACACCGCGCTTTTCGCATTCGGGCAGAAGATCGTCGAGCGTGTTTTGTTCGAGCAGTGTGTAGCGTCCGGCGAGCAGCGCGCAGTCGATGTCGAATTCGGCCATCGCTTCCATCACCGCCGTGCCTTCGTTCACGCCGAGACCGACCGCCTTCACGCCGCGCGACTTCTTGAGTTCTTCCAGCGTGCGAAAGCCGCCTTCATCGGTGAGCTGCTTCCAGTAGTGGGCGTTTTTTTCGCCGTGCGTATATCGGCCGATGTCGTGGATCAGCACGACATCGATATCGATCATGCCGAGCCGCATCTGGCTGTCCTCGAACGAACGGAGGATGCCGTCATAGGTGTAGTCGTAGATGGTCTGGAAGGGAAGCGGCGCGGCCCAGCCTTCGCTACCGTCGTCGGGCGTCGTGCGCGGGACGAAGCGTCGGCCGACTTTCGTCGACAACGCGAAGTCGCCGCGCGGATAGCGTCGCAGCGCATCGCCCAGACGATGCTCCGCCTTCGTGTGGCCGTAGTGCGGGGCGGTGTCGAAGAAGCGGATGCCGGCTTGCCACGCGGCATCGACGGTCGCGCGCGCCTCGTCTTCCGTGAGTTCGTGATACAGCCCGCCGAGCGGCGCCGTGCCGAGCGACAGCGCAGTAACCTCGAGCGACGTGCGGCCGATCTTGCGCCGGCGCGAAACTGCCTGGGTGTCTCCCGTCATGTGCAACCCTCAGTCGATACGTTCAGTTGGAAACGTTCTACACGGTGGGAGACGCCACAGTAGCGCGTCCGACTCCCGCGGGCAAACACGCAGGGCCGACCGGCTCGAAGGTTTTGTAAGTCAGGATGAATTCCTGATGACCGAGCGCCTCCGATTTCGACTCTGCGCCCGCCGCCACCGCGACGGTCACGTCGAAGATTTCGCGCCCCACTTCGTCCAGCGTCGCGCGACCTTCGAGGATGCGGCCCGCGTCGACGTCCATGTCGCCGGACAGATTGCGAAAGGTCGCCGGATTCGCGCAGACTTTGATGACCGGCGAAATGGCCGAGCCGACCACGGAGCCGCGGCCGGTCGTGAAGAGGATCACGTGACAGCCGCACGCGATCAGTTCGCCAATCTCCGCGTTGTCGCTGATATTGGGAAAGCCGAAGCGCGGCTCGCCGTCGGGGACGACATCGGGCAGATAGAGGCCGCCGGTCGGCGGCACGTCGCCCGCTTGATGATGCCGACGATCGGCGACGCTCCGCTCTTCGAATAGGCGCCGAGCGATTTCTCTTCCTGCGTCGTCAGCCCGCCGTCCGCGTTGCCGACCGAGAACGAGCCGTGGCCCATCGTCGTGTAATAGCGCGCGGCCTTCTGCACGCACTCGACGATCGCGTCGCCGAGCTCCGGCCGGGCCGCTCGCCGCTGCATGTGGAACTCGCAGCCGACGAGTTCGCCCGTTTCCTCGAAGATGCACGACGCGCCCGCGCCGATGAACGTGTCGAACGCGCGCTCCACCGCCGGATTCGCGGTGATGCCGCTCGTGCCGTCCGAGCCGCCGCAGATCGTGCCGACGATCAGTTCATCGAGCGACATCGGCGCTTTGGCTCGCGCGGCGAGCGTGGCGCGCGCCTCGCGCACCCAGTCGAGGCCGTGCTGGATCGTGCTGCGCGTGCCGCCTTTTTCCTGGATCGTCAGCACGGCGGCGGGGCGTCCGCTCGCGCGCACGACATCGGCGAGATAGTGCTTGTTCATGCTTTCGCAGCCGAACGACACGAATAGCACCGCGCCGACATTCGGATGCGTACAGATGCGCTCCAGCATCTTTTCGGCGTAGCTGTTCGGATAACAGCCCGGAAAGCCGATCAGATGCACGGGGAGGTTCTTCGTCGCGCGCGTTGGAATCGAAGTCATCGAACGAAGGACGAAAATGCGCGCCGATCTCGCGCGTGACGTGATGCGCGCATTCACAATGAGATACGCCACCGCAACGACATTGCGGATGCCCTTCTTGCCGTCGGCGCGAAGATAGCCTTGCAGTGCGGAAGTGTTCGACGTGCTGTTCATGAGCGTCTAGTGCTGCACGTACGCGTGTCCGGCGTCGTGTGTGTAAGTGGGGATGTAGTCGCTTTCGAGATTGTGCGTATGAAGATGCTCGCCGCGCGCGACGTCGGCGTTGACATGGCCGATGATCGCGCCGTAGCGCAGCACCTTTTCGTCTTTCGACAACGCGCGTCGCGCGACCTTGTGCGCGAGGTTGATGGTGGCCGCGAGCGTGACCGCCGCGCCGTCGATCATCAGCGTTTCGCTTTGCGGCAGACGCGCGGCAGCAATCAGACAGTTGTCTTCCGGACTCAGCAGGATGAGACGCGGGTCGGTTTCTTTTTGCATGAGATGGACTTCGGGAAACTTTCGATGCATCTATTCATCAGTGAACGTATTATTCATATACGCACAAAACGAAGTCAAGAACGGACGGCACTGGACCGATCGGTAATTTCCCTATCCGGTCTATGGACCTAAACACCTTCAGACGGCTCAACTCGGCGCGCCAGGACATGAATCGACCCACACCAAGAATGGATTCGGAACCAACGGACAACGACGGCGACGCTGAACGCTATCGCGCGCCGGCGCTCGACAAGGGACTCGATATCCTCGAATTGCTGTCGGAACAGAAGTCGGGACTCACGCGCGCGGAAATCACGAAGATGCTCGGGCGCAACGCGAGCGAGATGTATCGAATGCTGGAGCGGCTCATCGCGCGGCAGTACGTCGTGCGATCGCCGGAAGGCGACCGCTATTCGCTGAGTCTCAAGCTTTACTCGCTCGCGCATCGTCATCCGCCGATGAACAGGCTGATTTCGGCGGCATTGCCCGTCATGCAGCGATTCGCGGATGCTGCCGAGCAGTCGGTGCATCTCGTGGTCTACGATCGCGGTAATCTGCTTGTTATCGCGCAAGTGGATGGGCCTGGCACGTGGGGCATTTCGGTACGGCTCGGCTCGCGCGTCGGCCTGATCGACACCGGTTCGGGCCGCGTGATGCTCGCCTTCCAGTCCGACGAGCAGCGCGAGCACATGCTCGCCGAGCATACGAAGGTCAAGGGCGAGCTCGCGCTCGATCGCGCGGTGCTCGACGCCGATTACCGGCAAATTCGAGAAGCCGGTTATTCTCAGAGGGACAGCCAGCAGACCTTCGGCGTGACGGACGTAACGTTCCCGCTGCTCGGGCCTTCGGGCCATGCGACCGCCGCGCTCACCTGCCCTTACCTGCGACGCATCGACGAGTATGTGGCGCCATCCATCGACGACATCACCGCGTTGCTGAAGGACGCGGCTGCATCGCTTTCGATGATGCACGAATGAGCGGCGCACGCTTCGCGCGTTAGAATGGCGGCCCTCTCAAAAAAGGCAGCGCGCCATGACGACGTGCCGCCGTGTTCAATCCGACGTATTCCCGATGGCGAAACTCCTTTCCGATACCGAATTCCTCCGCTTCACCGAACTCCAGCAAAAGCAGGCGAACTTCACGATCACGTCCGACGAAGCGGACGAGTTGCGCGAGATCGTCGCGCGTGCGCAGAAGAAGCGCGACGATCGCGCAGCCACGATGCAGGCAATTGAAACGTATATCGCGCAGTTCGACATCACGCCGGATGAGCTTTTCTCGGCCGAGCAGATCGGCGATGCTGCGCGCACCTTCGGCCTGATTCCCGCCGTGAAGAAGGAGCGCACGCTGCCGCCGCAACTGACCTATAACGGCAAGCCGTATCAGTGGACCTCGCGCGCGCTGCCGGAGGAAATCCGCGTGCCGCTTTTCGAAGCATTCACGTCGGGGCAGTCGGTAAAGCCGTTCATCGCGACGCCGAAGGACACGTCGCGCTGCGCGTTGACGATCGCGCGGCTCGAAAAGGAAACAGGAAATTCGTATGCCAAAGCATTGCTCGGCGAACTTTCATTGTCGCGCGCCCAGATCGACGAGGCGCTCGCCAGACTCGCGGCTTAGAGGCTGTTGCGAAATTAGTTAAGAAACGGCTTTAGCTGTTTCCAGCAAATCAGTGAACACGCAAGCGATAGGAAAGCCTCGTGAACGTGGGCATATCGTTCATAGCGAATTTTCAGGCGTCTGAAGGAATGAAGCCAAGCAATCGAGCGCTCTACGACCCAACGGGTTTTGCCCAGGCCGCTGCCGTGCGGCGAGCGAATTTTGGCCAGCAACGGAGTGATGCCTTGTTCGCGCAGGTGTTGCCGGTGCGGTTCGGAACTGTAGCCCCGGTCGCCTTGAACGACACGCGGCTTGTGCAGTGGACGTCCCCGCTTGCCACGAATGTATGGAATGGCGCCCACCAGCGCGTCCAGCTGGGTGATGTCGTGGCGGTTCGCGCCGGTCAGGATGACCGCGAGCGGGATGCCTTGCGCGTCGACGATGAGGTGGTGCTTGCTGCCGAGCTTGCGCCGGTCCGTCGGGTTTGGACCGCTTTTTTTCCCGCCAGCATGGCGCGAACTGAAGAACTGTCCACGATGGCGCGTGCCATATCGGTGCCATATCGAGTTGGCCGCGACGCTGTAGCTCGGCTAGCAACGTCTCGTGGATACGTTGCCAAACTCCGGCTCGCTGCCATACGACCAGCCGTCGCCAGCAGGCAGTGCCCGAGCCACATCCCATCTCTTGCGGTAGCAGGTTCCACGCGATACCTGAACGCAGCACAAACACGATGCCGGTCAATACTGCACGGTTCGGCGTCGGTTTGCGGCCCACGTATCGGCGATTGCGCAGCGCCCGTACGGGCAGCAACGGTTCGATAAGTGACCACAGTTCGTCGTCTATGAGTTCTTTAGGCATCGCTTCCTGTCGGACAAAACAAGACAGAAAGTTAAGGCAATGCTGATTAAGTCCACCACTTGTGCGCGTCAAGCGTTATAGAGCGCACAAGCAACGAGAAAGGCAAAAGACAATGAAGCAGCAGACGCTCGCGATGGCCGCGGATCAAGGTGCGGGGTTCGAGACTCGCCGCAAACGCACGCGAC
>LFJH01000123.1 GCA_001189335.2 Candidatus Paraburkholderia schumanniana | reverse complement strand
CCCAAGCCGATGCCTGAAAGCAGCGAAAATGCGGTTGCTAAAAACGGCAAAAAACCGCAATCTTGAAACCGTTCGAATCCGCGTTTTACCCTGTTTCTGCTGGCGCCATTACGCCGCCCCGTGACACATGGACCTCAAGAAGAACTTCTGATGTCGAGCGCAACGGATATCAAGGGTGCTCGCGCGCGTGCCGGCGAAGATCGTCGTGTTCGTCGCGATGTCTTTCCCGCTCGCGCGTTTGATCTTTCTCGGCGTGAATGGCGGACTCGGCGCGAACCCGGTCGAGTTTGTCACGCGCTCGACGGGGCTATGGACGCTCGTCTACCTCTGCATCACGCTTGCGGTCACGCCGATCCGCCGCCTGATCGGCTTGACGGAGCTCGCGCGCTTTCGGCGCATGATCGGGCTGTATGCGTTCTTCTTCGCGTCGCTGCACTTCACGACGTACATCTGGTTCGACAAATAGTTCGATGTCGCCGAGATGTTGAAGGACATCGGCAAGCGGCCGTTCATCACGGTGGGCTTCACGGCGTTCGTGCTGCTGATTCCGCTTGCGGTGACCTCGCCGAAAGCGATGGTCCGCAAGCTGGGCCGGCGCTGGCAGACCCTGCATCGCGCGATCTATCCGATCGCCGCGCTCGCGATCCTGCACTTCTGGTGAATGAAGGCGGGCAAGCACGATCTCGAGTTGCCGAAGATCTACGGTTCGATCGTGATCGTGCTGCTCGGCTGGCGCGTGATCGCGTGGTTTCGCGCAAGGCGTGCAGGGCAGCGCGCATAAAAAAAAGCGATGCCGAGGCATCGCTTTTTCGTTGAAGCACGAAAGCTTCAGTCCGGCAGGATCGATTCTCCGGCGAACAACTGCTTCACCTCTTCGCGCTCGCGCACGAGACGCGCGCGGTCTCCATCGACCATGACTTCGGCGGCGCGCGGGCGCGTGTTGTAGTTCGAGCTCGTCACGAAGCCGTACGCACCCGCCGAGCAGATGGCGAGCAGATCGCCCGGTTCCATCGCCAGTTCCCGGTCACGCCCGAGCCAGTCGCCGCTTTCGCAGACCGGACCGACGATATCGTAATTGTGCGCTTGCGCATCGCGCTTCACGACCGGCACGATGCGATGAAACGCCTCGTACATCGCGGGACGCGCGAGGTCGTTCATCGCGGCATCGACGATGGCGAAATTCTTTTCCTCGCCCGGCTTCAGATACTCGACACGCGTCAGCAGCACGCCCGCATTGCCGACGAGCGAGCGCCCCGGTTCGAAATACACTTCGCGCTGACCATGGCCGCGCTTTTCGATGTGATCGAGCAGCGTCTTCACGAAATCGCCGATATCGGGCGGCGTTTCGTCGTCGTAGGTGATGCCGAGACCACCTCCCACGTCCACGTGACGAATGCTCATGCCGTCCGATTCGATCTGTTCGACGAGCTCGAGCAGCTTGTCGATTGCATCGAGATACGGGCTGATCTCGGTGATCTGCGAGCCGATATGGCAATCGATGCCGACGACTTCGAGATTCGGCATCGCATGCGCTTGTGCGTAGGTCGCGCGTGCATTGGCGAAGGCCACGCCGAACTTGTTCGACTTGAGTCCGGTGGAAATGTACGGATGCGTTTTCGCATCGACGTCGGGATTCACGCGCAACGAGACGGGCGCCTTCCTGCCGAGCGACTTCGCCACTTCGTTCAGCGCGTGCAACTCGGGAATCGATTCGACGTTGAAGCATTTTACGCCGGCTTCGAGCGCCTCGCGCATTTCCGCCGCCGACTTGCCGACGCCCGAGAACACCGTGTTCTCCGCGCGTCCGCCCGCCGCGAGCACGCGTGCGAGTTCGCCCGACGACACGATGTCGAAACCTGCGCCCATGCGCGCGAATACATTGAGGACCGCCAGATTGCTGTTCGCCTTCACCGCGACGTGCACGGCCGCCTTGCGGCCCACGCAGGCATCGGCGTAGGCGTGATAGGCGCGCGTGAGCGCGTCGCGCGAATAGACGTACAGCGGCGTGCCGAACTGCTCCGCGAGCGACGCGGCGGAGACGCCTTCGGCGTGCAGCACGCCTTCGACGTAATGGAATGCGGAATCACTCATGCGTGGAATCGAAAATGCGCCGACAGGCGCAAGGGCTTGCGGATCAGTAAGCGGACGATGCGGCTCTGGGCGCCGATGCCGCGTTGGGCGCGGTTTTCAGGTCCGTCTCGGGCGAAAGCGACAGCGGCTGACCGGATGTGTCCGGAACCGCGCCGGTACGCGATGCCGTTTCATCACTCGGAGTGACCTTCGAAGGCGGCGTATTCTGGAGATCGGCGGGACGTTGCGGCAGCGGCGGCACCGTGGGCAGATAAAGCGGACCGCGTTGTCCGCAACCGCCGAGCGCGAGTGTTGCCGCGGCGCCGATGCTCAAAGCCGCTACAATCGCGCTCATCCTGAAAACGACTCGCATGACCGTCCCTATACGATTAATCAATGGAGTTTAGCATGACAGACCAGGAATACCTGACGCTGGCGGAGGCCGCGCTGACGGCCATCGAGCGCTCGGTGGACGAAGCCGACGCCGACATCGAGTTCGAGCGCAGCGGCAATGTGCTGACGCTGGAATTCGAGAACCGCACGAAGCTCATCGTCAATTTGCAGCCGCCGAAGCACGAGATCTGGCTCGCGGCCAAAGCGGGCGGATTCCACTACAAATACGTCGACGGCGCCTGGCGCGACACGCGCGACAACAGCGAATTCTTCGCCGCGCTGAGCCGGTACTCGAGCGAACAGGCGGGCGAGTCGATCAGCTTCGAGGCGTAAAACCTCGAAGCATAAAAAAAGCGAGCGGGTCATGCGATCCGCTCGCTTCTGTCCTTGCACGGGCGTGCTTACTGCCCCTTGAACAGATTCATGATGTCCTGCTTCTCCTGCTCGCCGACTTCCGGCGCGGACGCCGTCACCCCTGATACGCCTTCCTGCGGCGGCGCCTGACTCACGCCGATGGTCGCGACGAAGCCGTGCCCCGGCGTCATGTCGTCGAAGTAGAGCTCGTTGCCGAGCGACGTGATATCCGGCGGCATCAAGGGCTTGTACTCGGCCACGCCCTTCAACGCCTTGGCCATGTAATCCATCCACACGGGCAGCACGAGGCCGCCGCCGGTTTCCTTGTCGCCGAGGCTGCGCGGATTGTCATAGCCGATCCACGCGATCGCCACGAGCGTGCGCTGATAGCCGGCGAACCACGCATCGCGCGAATCGTTCGTCGTGCCCGTCTTGCCGGCGAGGTCGCCGCGCTTCAACTGATTTGTCTTTGCGCCCGTGCCGTGCTGCGCGACGCTCTGCAGCAAGCTGTTCATCACGAACGCGTTGCGCGGCGTGATCGCGAGCGGTGCGCTCTGCTGCGCGACGAGCGGCTGCGGGTGCGACACGACGCGGCCATATGGATCGGTGATATCGGCGATCAGGTACGGATTCACGCGATAGCCGCCGTTCGCGAATACCGCGTAGCCCGCGGCCATCTGCAGCGGCGTGACGAGGCCGGCACCGAGCGCCATCGGCAGATAGGCGGGATGACGGTCCGCGTCGAAGCCGAAGCGCGTGATGTACTGCTGCGCGTACTTCGTGCCGATGTGGCTCAGGATGCGGATCGACACCATGTTCTTCGAGCGCTGCAGCGCCGAGCGCATCGTCATCGGGCCGTCGAAGCCGCCGCCGTAGTTCTTCGGCTCCCACGCCTGACCGCCGGTTTCGGCGGCGCTGAAGAACAGCGGCCCGTCGTTGATGATCGTCGCGGGCGAGAGTCCCTTTTCGAGCGACGCCGAATAGATGAACGGCTTGAAGCTCGAGCCCGGCTGACGCCATGCCTGCGTCACGTGATTGAACTTGTTCTTGTTGAAGTCGAAGCCGCCGACGAGCGCGCGGATTGCGCCGTCCTGCGGCACCATCGAGACCAGCGCGCCTTCGACCTGCGGCAACTGCGTGATGATCCAGTCGCCGTCGTCGTTTTTCACGAGACGCACGATCGCGCCCGGGCGGATACGCGCGTTCGGCTGCGCGCGCGAGCTCAGCGCGAACTGCACGAAGCGCAGGTCGTTGCCGCTGATCGTCGCGGTATTGCCGTCGATGAAACTCGCCTTCACTTCCTTCGGACTCGCCGATGTCACCACGGCCGCGACGATCTCGCCATTGTCCGGATGCTCGGCGAGCGCGTCGTCGATGGCCTGCTCGCGGTCGTCCGGATCAGCGGGCAGCTCGATATAGCCTTCCGGCCCACGATAGCCGTGACGGTGCTCGTAATCCATCAGGCCCTTTCGCACCGCGCGATAGGCGGCGTCCTGATCGGCGGAATCGATCGTCGTCACGACGTTCAGGCCGCGCGTGTACGCTTCCTCGCGGTATTGCGCATACATCATCTGGCGCACCATTTCCGCGACGTATTCCGCATGCACGCTGAATTCGCGCCCCTGTCCCTTCACGACGAGCGGCTGCTTCACCGCCTGTTCGTACTCCGCCTGAGTAATGAAGTTCAGCTCGCGCATGCGCTGCAGGATGTACTCCTGCCGCACCTTCGCGCGCTTCGGATTCACGACCGGGTTATAGGCCGACGGCGCTTTAGGCAGGCCCGCGAGCATCGCGGCCTCGGCGAGCGTGATGTCCTTCAGATCCTTGCCGAAGTAGACGCGCGCCGCGCTCGCGAAGCCGTACGCGCGCTGCCCGAGATAGATCTGATTCATATAGACCTCGAGAATCTGATCTTTCGTCAGCGCGCGCTCGATCTTGTAGGCGAGCAGCATCTCGTAGATCTTGCGCGTGTAGGTCTTCTCGCTGGATAGGAAGAAGTTGCGCGCGACCTGCATCGTGATCGTGCTCGCGCCCTGCGACGCGTGGCCGTTGGTCAGTGCGACCGTGCCCGCGCGCAGGATGCCGGTGAGATCGACGCCGCCGTGATCGTAGAAACGCGCGTCTTCGATCGCGAGCACGGCTTTTTTCAGATGATCGGGCACGTCCTGGATGCGCACGACGCTGCGGCGTTCCTCGCCGAATTCGCCGATCAGCACGTGATCCGCCGTGTAGATGCGCAGCGGTACTTTCGGCTTGTAGTCGGTGAGGGCTTCGAGCGAAGGCAGGTTCGGCATGGCGACGACGAGCGCGTAGCCGAGCACCAGTCCCGCGCAGACGACGAGCGCGAACATGCTGACGCAGAAGCCGAGCAGAAGCCGCGCCCACCACGGGCGCCTGGCTTTTTTGTGCCCCTCGGGCGGCGTGGACGGCGGGTTGTTCGGGGAAGAGGATTGCATAGCACCACCAAAAACAGTCCCGCGATTATAGCGGTCCGAGTTTGAGACTTTTCTGAACGCTTACAGCGCACGCGGCCGTCGCGCGTGCTCGTCGCTGTCTTCAAGATACGCGCGATCGTGCTCCGAAGCATCTTCTAATCGTGCGCGTTGGCCGTTCGGACGAATGTTCGCCGCCGACGCCGCTCGCGACAATCCTTCCATCTCAGGCGACCGAGCGGTTCAGTGCGCAAGTGAATGGAAGGAGTGAGTCATGAGCAAGGAAAGCGCATTGCGCGGCACGATGCTGACGGTCACGCGGCGCTATGCGGCGGGCATCGACGTGGGCGAGGATGCGGTGCGGCTGGCGGTCGTGAGCAGGTGGCTGCGGGCGAACGCGGCGGTGTGCGTGGAGCAGCTGGAATGCGCGCCGCTGCCGTCCGGCGCGGTGATCGATGGCGATTTCGTGGATCGCGCGGCCATCGTATCGGCGTTGCGCGAGGTGTTCGGGCGCCTGCCGTCGGGCGGCGCGTGGCGCGCGCTGCGCTGCGCGATGGCGCTGCCCGCATCGGCCACGATCACGACGCGGATTTCGCTGGCCCGTCTGATGGAAGCGCGCGAGCCCGTACCGGCGGCGGCCGGCGGCGATCCGCACGGCGTACTCGAGCCCGCGGCGCTGGCCGTCGACTGGTCCGTGCAGGCCACTGGAGATGGTCACGCGCAGGTGGCGATCGTGGCGACGGCGCGGCGGCATGTCGAGGCGCGCGTCGAGACGGCGGCGGAGGCTGGTATCGCGCTTCCCGCCATCGATGGCGAGCCGACCGCGGCATTGCGCGCGATGCGTCATTCGGGCTCCGTCGAACTGGATGGCGACGCGCGCTACCTCGTCTGCTGGCTGGAGAGCAGGGGATTGCATGGCTGGCTCGTCGGCTCGCGCGGTGTCGAGAACGACGTGCGCTATCCCGCGCCGGAATATCGGAGCATTTCCGAAGCGCTGCACGACCTCGCGGGGAAAGACGCACCGGTCGACTGCATCTACGCGGGCGGTCAGGTCGAATTGCTGGCGCATGCGGGCGTGCCGCTGCCGGTGCTGGGCAAGACGTTCGGCTGTCCGGCGCTGCCCTTCGAATCGGCGCCGTATTGCAACGGCGCCGCCGACATCGCGGCCGCGCACAGGCGTTCGCCGCGCTTCGCGACCGCTTTCGGGCTTGCCTTGCGCGAGGTGATGCAATGACCGCGATCCTGCTCAAAGGATTCAATCTGCTGCCGTATCGGGCGCGCAGGCGACGTGAAGTGCGTCGTCGCGGGCCGGGATGCGTTCGAGCGCGCGCGGCTGGACGAGCAGCGCATGGCGCTCGAGGCTTCGCTGCATGCGTCGGCTGCACCGATCGCCGAACACGCGCGCCTGGTTCGCGCCGAAGCCGAGCGGCGTCGCGCGCGAGACGCGGCCAACCGCTGGCGGCGCCGCGCGAACGCTTTCTGGCGCTGCTCGAGGCGCTGGCGGATGCGCCGCCGCAACGGGGCGTCGCGCTCCAGCGTGTTTCGCAACGGACAAATGAGGTCGAGCTTGCGGCGCTCGCGCCCGATTCGCAGACGGCGGCGTACTGGCTCAAGCGGCTGGAGCATGTGCGCGGCGACGAGACCGTGGAAGTGACGGAAATGAAGCGGCGCGCGGGTGCCCCGACGCGCGGCAAGCGCAGCGCGTCTACGCTTGCCGATGAGCGTTCCGGGCACTACGTTCATCGCGCTGGTGCGGTATGCGGCCGATCCTTCGCGCGACGCGAGCGCGGCGAGTGAGAAGCGGCCGGTCCTCGCGGCGGCGCACGGGAGGCGGCCATGAACGCGATCGCATTGAATTCCGGCTTTGGGCAACGCTGAACAAGCCGTTGTATTCATCGATTCGGTCGCAAACAGAGGCGGGGTCATCGTGAGTGAAGCTTTGCGCCTGCATTTCTTGCCCACCTGGGCGTTGCGCACGGGCCTGCGGCCCGCTT
>LFJH01000122.1 GCA_001189335.2 Candidatus Paraburkholderia schumanniana | reverse complement strand
AGGACCGTGAAACGACTCTACGCCGATGATAGTGCGGATCACCCGTGTGAAAGTAGGTAATCGTCAGGCTCCTCATGCTGTAAAGCAAACGAACCCCCAACTCCATGAGTTGGGGGTTTTTGCGTTTCGTCTTATCTATTAGTGAGAGCCTTGATTGTTTCTGGTCGCAAGAAATGCTTGACAAGAGCATGTTGTTACCCCATAATTAATAATTCTCTTCGGAGGGGTGCCCGAGTGGCTAAAGGGGGCAGACTGTAAATCTGTTGGCTTACGCCTACGTTGGTTCGAATCCAACCTCCTCCACCAGAATTCAAGCGGTCAGGGAATCCAGCCCTCGCGGGTGTAGCTCAATGGTAGAGCAGAAGCCTTCCAAGCTTACGACGAGGGTTCGATTCCCTTCACCCGCTCCACTGTCGGTTTTGTAGTGCCCATGTGGCTCAGTGGTAGAGCACTCCCTTGGTAAGGGAGAGGTCGGCAGTTCGATCCTGCCCATGGGCACCAGCAGTGTCAGTCTAGTAAGTTGCGCGCGGCGCAAGGTGCGAAACCTGTTAGGAGTCAAAAATGGCCAAAGGTAAATTCGAGCGGACCAAGCCGCACGTGAACGTGGGCACGATCGGTCACGTTGACCACGGCAAGACCACGCTGACGGCAGCGATCACGACGGTGCTGACGCAGAAGTTCGGCGGCGAGGCGAAGGCGTACGACCAGATCGACGCGGCGCCGGAAGAAAAGGCACGTGGTATTACCATCAACACCGCGCACGTCGAGTACGAAACGGCTAACCGCCACTACGCACACGTCGACTGCCCGGGCCACGCCGACTACGTGAAGAACATGATCACGGGCGCCGCACAGATGGACGGCGCAATCCTGGTGTGCTCGGCTGCTGACGGCCCGATGCCGCAAACGCGTGAGCACATCCTGCTGGCGCGTCAGGTTGGCGTGCCCTACATCATCGTGTTCCTGAACAAGTGCGACATGGTGGACGACGCCGAGCTGCTCGAGCTCGTCGAAATGGAAGTGCGCGAACTGCTCTCGAAGTACGACTTCCCGGGCGACGACCCCCCGATCATCAAGGGTTCGGCGAAGCTGGCGCTGGAAGGCGACAAGGGCGAGCTGGGCGAAGTGGCGATCATGAACCTGGCCGACGCGCTGGACACGTACATCCCGACGCCGGAGCGCGCGGTTGACGGCACGTTCCTGATGCCGGTGGAAGACGTGTTCTCGATCTCGGGTCGCGGCACGGTGGTGACGGGTCGCGTCGAGCGCGGCGTCATCAAGGTCGGCGAGGAAATCGAAATCGTCGGTATCAAGCCGACGGTGAAGACCACCTGCACGGGCGTGGAAATGTTCCGCAAGCTGCTCGACCAGGGTCAGGCGGGCGACAACGTCGGTATCCTGCTGCGCGGCACGAAGCGTGAAGACGTGGAGCGCGGCCAGGTTCTGGCCAAGCCGGGTTCGATCACGCCGCACACGCACTTCACGGCTGAAGTGTACGTGCTGAGCAAGGATGAAGGCGGTCGTCACACGCCGTTCTTCAACAACTACCGTCCGCAGTTCTACTTCCGTACGACGGACGTGACGGGCTCGATCGAGCTGCCGAAGGACAAGGAAATGGTGATGCCGGGCGACAACGTGTCGATCACGGTCAAGCTGATCGCCCCGATCGCCATGGAAGAAGGTCTGCGCTTCGCCATCCGCGAAGGCGGCCGTACCGTCGGCGCCGGTGTCGTGGCGAAGATTATCGAGTAAGATATCGGGCTTGCTCGATCTGAAGTTGCAGTAACGCAGTAAAACCGGGGCCGGGTGCCCGTCCTCAACGGGTATCCGGTCCTACGCTCTTTTGCCCCTGTGCGGTGCAATACCGCCTCGCTCTTTTAAGGAATCGTCATGCAGAACCAGAAAATCCGCATTCGTCTGAAGGCTTTCGACTATCGCCTGATCGATCAATCGGCAGCCGAGATCGTCGACACGGCGAAGCGGACTGGCGCGATTGTCCGTGGCCCGGTGCCGCTGCCGACGCGTATTCAGCGTTTTGACATCCTGCGTTCGCCGCACGTTAACAAGACGTCGCGCGACCAGCTCGAAATCCGTACCCACCAGCGCCTGATGGACATCGTCGATCCGACGGACAAGACCGTCGACGCGCTGATGAAGCTCGACCTGCCGGCAGGCGTCGACGTCGAGATCAAGCTGCAGTAAGTCCATAAAGCTTTGCTGATCGGCCAGTAGCGCCGGCAGACAAGGCTAAGTCTTTGATTGCTTGCAGGATTCGAAAAGCCTTGTTATACTTCAAAGCTTTTCGCGCCTGCCTATGCGCACGAAAAAGACGCAAGTAAGCTGCTCCAATCTCTTCTGTGACGAAAGCGGCATTTGTAAATCAGCCCCGACCAATCGCAGTCGGGAATGGAGAAAACGATGAGCCTTGGACTCGTAGGTCGCAAGGTTGGCATGACCCGTATCTTCACGCCTGAAGGGGATTCGATCCCCGTCACCGTGCTGGACGTGTCGGACAACCGCGTGACGCAGATCAAGACCGTTGAAACGGATGGTTATACCGCCGTTCAGGTTGCATTCGGTGCTCGTCGCGCATCGCGCGTGACGAAGCCGCTGGCGGGTCATCTCGCCAAAGCCGGCGTTCAAGCCGGTGAAATCCTCAAGGAATTCCATATCGATGCGGCCAAGGCAGGCGAACTGTCGAACGGCGCCGTCATCGCTACGGACATCTTCGAAGTCGGCCAGAAGGTGGACGTGCAAGGCACGTCGATCGGTAAGGGCTACGCCGGTACGATCAAGCGCTACAACTTCGGTTCGGGCCGCGCATCGCACGGTAACTCGCGTTCGCACAACGTTCCGGGTTCGATCGGTATGGCGCAGGACCCGGGTCGTGTGTTCCCGGGTAAGCGCATGACCGGTCACCTCGGTGACGTCACCGTGACGGTTCAAAACCTCGAAATCGCCCGCATCGACGCTGAGCGCAATCTGCTGCTCGTCCGCGGTGCTGTTCCGGGTGCGAAGGGCGGCAAGGTCTTCGTGACCCCGGCCGTCAAGGCGCGTGCTGTGAAAGGAGCGAAATAATGGAACTTAAGCTCCTGAATGCCAATGGTCAGGAAGGCGCTGGCGTGAACGCATCGGACGTCGTGTTCGGTCGCGATTACAACGAAGCCCTGATTCACCAGATCGTCGTCGCTTATCAAGCGAATGCACGTAGCGGCAACCGCGCGCAGAAGGACCGCGAGCAGGTCAAGCACACCACCAAGAAGCCGTGGCGTCAGAAGGGTACGGGCCGCGCTCGTGCCGGTATGTCGTCGAGCCCGTTGTGGCGTGGCGGCGGTCGCATCTTCCCGAACTCGCCGGAAGAAAACTTCTCGCACAAGGTCAACAAGAAGATGCATCGCGCAGGCCTCTGCTCGATCTTCTCGCAGCTGGCTCGCGAAGGCCGTATCGCCGTGGTCGAAGACCTCGCGCTCGAAGCCCCGAAGACCAAGCTGTTGGCCGATAAATTCAAGGCAATGGGTCTCGACTCCGTGTTGGTGATCACCGATACGGTCGACGAGAACCTGTACCTCGCGTCGCGCAATCTGGCCCACGTGGCCGTTGTCGAGCCGCGTTACGCCGACCCGCTCTCGCTGATCTACTTCAAGAAGGTTCTGATCACGAAGGCTGCGGTCGCTCAGATCGAGGAGTTGCTGTCATGAGCGAAGTTCGCAAAAACGATCATCGTTTGATGCAAGTTCTGCTCGCGCCGGTGATCTCCGAAAAGGCGACGCTGGTTGCCGACAAGAACGAACAAGTCGTGTTCGAAGTTGCCCCGGACGCCACGAAGCAGGAAGTGAAGGCTGCTGTCGAGCTGCTGTTCAAGGTCGAAGTCAACTCCGTCAACGTGCTCGTCACGAAGGGCAAGGCAAAGCGCTTTGGCCGCTTCAACGGCAAGCGCCGCGACGTGAAGAAGGCGTACGTCTGCCTGAAGCCCGGCCAGGAAATCAACTTTGAAGCGGAGGCCAAGTAATCATGGCAATCGTGAAAGTTAAGCCGACCTCGCCGGGTCGCCGTGCGATGGTCAAGATCGTCAACAAGGATCTGCACAAGGGCAAGCCGCACGCAGCGCTGCTCGACACGCAATCCAAGTCGGCGGGTCGTAACAACAACGGCCGTATCACCACGCGTCACCAGGGTGGTGGTCACAAGCAGCATTACCGTATCGTCGATTTCCGTCGCAACAAGGACGGCATTCCGGCAAAGGTCGAGCGTCTCGAGTACGACCCGAACCGTAGCGCGAACATCGCGCTGGTTCTGTACGCAGACGGCGAGCGTCGCTACATTATCGCGCCGAAGGGCGTGACGGTCGGCACGCAACTGATGTCCGGTTCGGAAGCGCCGATCCGCGCAGGCAACACCCTGCCGATCCGCAACATCCCGGTTGGTACGACGATCCACTGCATCGAGATGCTGCCGGGCAAGGGCGCGCAAATGGCGCGTTCGGCCGGTACGTCGGCCATGCTGCTGGCACGCGAAGGCGTCTACGCTCAAGTGCGTCTGCGTTCGGGCGAAATCCGCCGCGTGCACGTCGAGTGCCGTGCGACGATCGGCGAAGTGGGCAACGAAGAGCATAGCCTCCGTCAAATCGGTAAGGCCGGTGCGAACTGCTGGCGCGGTATCCGTCCGACGGTGCGTGGTGTTGCGATGAACCCGATCGATCACCCGCACGGTGGTGGTGAAGGCCGCACGGCAGCAGGTCGCGATCCGGTGAGCCCGTGGGGCACGCCGACGAAGGGCTATCGCACCCGCAGCAACAAGCGCACGACGACGATGATCGTTCAGCGCCGTCACAAGCGTTAAGGAGTAAGCAATGGCACGTTCTATTAAAAAAGGTCCGTTCTGCGACGCCCATTTGCTGAAGACAGTTGAGGCGGCTGCAGCTTCGCGTGACAAGAAGCCGATCAAGACCTGGTCGCGTCGTTCGACGATTCTGCCGGACTTCATCGGTCTGACGATCGCTGTTCACAACGGCCGTCAGCACGTTCCGGTGTATGTCACGGAAAACATGGTCGGCCACAAGCTTGGCGAGTTCGCACTGACCCATACGTTCAAGGGTCACGCGGCCGACAAGAAGGCCAAGAAATAAGAGGCAATCAAGATGGAAGTGAAAGCAATTCATCGCGGTGCCCGCATCTCGGCGCAGAAGACGCGCCTTGTGGCTGACCAGATCCGTGGTCTGCCGGTCGACAAGGCGCTGAACGTTCTGACGTTTTCGCCGAAGAAGGCGGCGGGTATCGTCAAGAAGGTCGTGCTGTCTGCGATCGCGAATGCGGAGCACAACGAAGGCGCTGATATCGACGAGCTCAAGATTACGAGCATCTACGTCGACAAGGCTGCTTCGCTGAAGCGTTTCACCGCACGCGCGAAGGGTCGCGGTAACCGCATCGAGAAGCAATCCTGTCACATCACTGTGACGGTCGGGAATTAAGGAGCCATACGATGGGACAGAAAATTCATCCGACTGGCTTCCGTTTGGCCGTCAGCCGCAATTGGGCTTCGCGCTGGTACGCGAACAACAACAATTTCGCGGCGATGTTGCAGGAAGACATCGGTGTTCGTGAATACCTGAAGAAGAAGCTGAAGAACGCTTCGGTTGGTCGCGTCGTCATCGAGCGTCCGGCGAAGAACGCGCGCATCACGATTTACAGCTCGCGTCCGGGCGTTGTCATCGGCAAGAAGGGCGAAGACATCGAACTGCTGAAGTCGGAACTGCAGAAGCGCATGGGCGTTCCGGTTCACGTCAACATCGAAGAAATTCGCAAGCTGGAAACGGATGCTCAGCTCATCGCTGACTCGATCACGCAGCAGCTCGAGCGCCGGATCATGTTCCGCCGCGCGATGAAGCGCGCGATGCAGAACGCGATGCGTCTTGGCGCCCAGGGCATCAAGATCATGAGCGCGGGCCGTCTGAACGGTATCGAAATCGCTCGTACCGAGTGGTATCGCGAAGGTCGCGTGCCTCTCCATACGCTACGCGCGGATATCGACTACGCGACGTCCGAAGCGAAGACCACGTACGGCATCATCGGCGTGAAAGTGTGGGTCTACAAGGGCGACACCCTGGGCCGCAACGAAGCGCCGGTCGTGGAAGAAGTGGCGGAAGAAAAGCGTCCGCGCCGCAACGCACGTCCGGGTGGCGATCGCCGTCCGCGCCGTGACGGTGAAGGCGCTCCCGGTGGCGCGCGTCGCGGTGCACCCCGTCGCGCTGGCGGTGACGCGAAGACTGGAGAATAACGATGCTGCAACCGAAACGCAGAAAGTATCGCAAAGAGCAAAAGGGTCGTAACACCGGCAAGGCGACGCGCGGCAACGCGGTGTCGTTCGGTGAGTACGGTCTGAAGGCTATCGGTCGCGGCCGTTTGACCGCGCGTCAGATCGAAGCTGCGCGTCGTGCAATGACGCGTCACATCAAGCGTGGCGGCCGGATCTGGATCCGAATCTTCCCGGACAAGCCGATTTCGCAAAAGCCGGCCGAAGTGCGTATGGGTAACGGTAAGGGTAACCCGGAGTACTACGTCGCTGAAATTCAACCGGGCAAGATGCTGTACGAAATGGACGGTGTCTCCGAAGAACTGGCGCGCGAAGCGTTCCGTCTGGCTGCAGCCAAGCTGCCGCTCAAGACGAACTTCGTGGTCCGTCAGCTCGGCGCAAGGAGTAAATGATGAAGGCAACTGAATTTCGCCAGAAGGACCAGGCCGCGCTCAACAAGGAGCTGTCGGATCTGCTCAAGGCGCAATTGGGCTTGCGTATGCAACTCGCGACCCAGCAGCTCACGAACACGAGCCAGCTGAAGAAGGTCCGTCGCGACATCGCACGCGTGCGCACCGTCATGACCGAGAAGGCGAACCAGAAATGAACGATAGCGTAAAAACCTCGCTCAAGCGGACGCTGGTCGGCAAGGTCGTCAGCAACAAGATGGACAAGACGGTCACCGTGCTGGTCGAGCATCGCGTGAAGCACCCGATCTACGGCAAGTACGTCGTGCGCTCGAAGAAGTACCACGCGCATGACGACGCGAACACGTACAACGAAGGCGATCTCGTCGAAATCCAGGAAACCCGTCCGATTTCGAAGACGAAGGCCTGGGTTGTGTCGAAGCTGGTTGAAGCAGCTCGCGTGATCTAAAGCCGAAGTCCGGCGATGCTCTTAGAGGCGCTAACAGAATGACTTTTGCAGGTGTCGCCAGCATATGATGCAGCAAGCGATTTCGAGGAAAGCCTCGTGGATGAAAGCGAGGCGCTCGAAGCGAATACGCAGTCGGCGAAAGTTGTG
>LFJH01000121.1 GCA_001189335.2 Candidatus Paraburkholderia schumanniana | reverse complement strand
GTGAGCTCTGCATGTCGCGACATTTCCTTGCCTTGGTCGTAAGTGAAGCTCTGCCGTCATGGCTCGGCAATCGAATTGAGTTTGGTAGAGAAGCCTGCCAGCGCGGAAGCAGCCGTGGCATCTTCCAATCCGGCAATCGCCTCGACGGCTGGCATGCGGCCCGTGCGACCCATGCGGTCCATTCATTCCTTTTTCCACTAAGGCATTGCGGGGAAGTCCGCGGCCGCGCTGTCGGGAAAGGGCATCAGTCTTCATTTCGATCCGGACTCCGCAAACCGGCAATATCTGCAGACGCTTTCTCCCTGTTCCTTCCGGAGCTCCGGAAAACCACGCAACGATATTGCCAGCGATGATGACGAGTGGCATTTCCAGGCCAACCCGCAACTGGGCGTAAATCACGAGCACGAAAAGGGCATGACCTTCTCGGTGCGCCGCGGATTCTGATCATCGCGGCGCCGGGCTCTTTCCCGTGCTTGCTCAGGTTTCCTCATCTCCAGCCGCCTGCGCGGCATCGTCGAGCTTCTTCATGTTATCGAGCAGCTTGAGCAGGTAATGCAGCGTGTGCGTCACATCGTCGACGGAAAAGTCCTTCAGCACTTCCTCGTAATAACCGTGGATCTTCGGCGTCGCCTGCTGCGTCCATAGCGTGCGGCCCGGCTCCGTCATCGTGATGAGGCGCGAGCGTCGGTCCCGGCCGTCCGCGCTCGCGCGCACGTGCCCGTCGCGCTCCATCCGGCTCACGAGCCCGGACAGGTTCTGGCGGCTCACCATCAGATAGCGCGCCAGGTCGCCGACGCTCATTCCTTGTTCCGCTTCCGGCCGCGAAAGCGCGCCCAGCACGGCCCATTGCTGCGTCGTCAGGCCTTCGGCTTCCACCACCCGGCTTCCTGTTTTATGCAACATATTTGCGCATTGATAGAGTCGGAAGAACAACCGATTAGCGAGCTCCAGCTTCGCTGTCTTGTTAGCTTTCGACAAAACCAAGGGATTCTCCTAATTGCACGATGCTTGTCATTACCAGAAAGGTGTTCCTAATATACGTCAATATATTGACGTATATGCGGTGCGGAACGATTCGTCCCGATGCCCGCAATGGTAACCCCTGACCCTTCACGGAGAAGACTGTGCAAAGACTGCAAGGCAAGACGGTGATCGTCACAGGCGGTGGCGGCGGTATCGGCGGCGGAAGGCGCGCGCGTCGCGGTGCTGGATCTGTCGCTCGAGGCGGCGCAAAAGGTGCGCGACGACATTCTGGCGGCGGGCGGCATCGCCGAGGCGATCCGCTGCGACATCACGAACCGCGCCGAGGTCGATACCGCTGTCGCATCGACCGAAGCGGCGCTCGGCCCGATCGACGTGCTGGTGAACAACGCAGGCTGGGACGTGTTCAAGCCTTTCACCAGGACCGAGCCGGCCCAGTGGGAACGGCTGATCGCGATCAATCTGACGGGCGCGCTGCATCTGCATCACGCGGTGCTGCCGAGCATGGCGGAGCGCAAGTCGGGACGCATCGTGAACATCGCTTCTGATGTGGCGCGCGTCGGCTCGTCCGGCGAGGCCGTCTATGCGGCGTGCAAGGGCGGCCTGGTGTCGTTCTCGAAGACCATCGCGCGCGAGCATGCGCGATGGCATCACGGTCAACGTCGTGTGCCCGGGACCGACCGATACCGCGCTTTTCGCCGACTACAAGCAAGGCGCGGGCAATCCCGAGAAGCTGCTGGAAGAGTTCCAGCGCTCGATTACACTTGGCCGCATCGGCCAGCCCGACGATCTTCCCGGCGCGATCGTCTTCTTCGCGAGCGACGACGCGCGCTACATCACCGGCCAGGTGCTGAGCGTCTCCAGCGGCCTGACGATGGCCGGCTGAAACCGATCGAGAACAAGGAACCCGACATGAATTACGAAGACATCCTCTACGAAGTGCGCAACAGCGCGGCCTGGATCACGATCAACCGTCCCGAGAAGATGAACGCGTTTCGCGGACGCACCTGCGACGAGCTCATCCATGCGATCAACCGGGCTGGCTATTCGCGGGAAATCGGTGTGATCGTGCTCGCGAGCGCGGGCGAGAAAGCCTTTTGCACCGGCGGCGATCAATCCGCGCACGAAGGCCAGTACGACGGCCGCGGCACCATCAGCCTGCCGATGGAAGAGTTGCACAACGCGATCCGCGACGTGCCCAAGCCCGTGATCGCACGCGTGCAGGGCTACGCGGTCGGCGGCGGCAATGTGCTGTGCACGATCTGCGACTTCACGATCGCGTCGGAGAAGGCCGTGTTCGCGCAGGCGGGGCCGAAGGTGGGCTCGGTCGATCCGGGCTACGGCACGGCGTTTCTCGCGCGCGTGGTCGGCGAAAAGAAGGCGCGCGAGATTTGGTATCTGTGCCGCCGCTATCCGGCGTCGGAGGCGCTCGCGATGAAGCTGGTCAACGCCGTGCCGCATGAAGCGCTCGATGCCGAAGTGCAGAAATGGTGCGACATGGTGCGACATGGTGCGACGAAATCATGGAGAAGAGCCCGACGGCGATCGCCATCGCGAAGCACTCGTTCAACATGGACACCGCGCATCAGGCCGGCATCGCGGGCATGGGCATGTACGCGCTCAAGCTCTATTACGACACCGAGGAATCGCGCGAGGGCGTCCGGGCCTTCCAGGAAAAGCGCAAGCCGGAATTTCGGCGCTACGCCAAGTGACGGAGCGACGCCATGAATCCGTATCTCGATGAAGACCTCGTCGCGCTCGGCGAACACACGCGGTGTTTCGCACAGGGACGCGTCGCGCCCGGCTTCGAGGCGCGCGACACCACACGCACGCTCGACCGCGAACTCATGCTGGAAATGGGGCAGATGGGCTTCATCGCCCCGGAGCTGCCCGAGGCATACGGCGAGCAGGGCCTCGGCTGCCTTGCCGCGGGCGTCATACACGAAGAGATCGCGTGGGCGGATCTGAGTCTCTCGTATATCAACCTGCTCGCATCGCTCAACGGGCAGATTCTCGCGCAGCACGCCGTGCCGGCCATCGCACGGCCCTGGCTCGAAAGACTCACGCAGGGACGCGCGCTGCTCGCGATCGCGCTGACCGAACCGCGCGGCGGGTCGGACGCAGCGAACCTGCGGCTGCGCATGGAGCGCGTCGGCGATCAGTACGTGCTCAACGGCGAGAAGACCTCGATCTCGGCCGCCGATCAGGCCGATGCAGCCGTCGTGTTCGCGCGCACCGGCAGCGTCGAGGACGGCGCGCGCGGCGTGTCGGCGATTCTCGTGCCGATGGCCCTCCCCGGCATCACGCGCAATCGCTTCAATTGTCATGGACAGTGCGCCATCGGCCGTGGCTCGATCTTCTTCGAGAACGTGCGCGTGCCGGCCGATCATCGGCTGGGCGACGAAGGCAAGGGCTTCGTTCAGGTGATGCAGGGCTTCGACTTCTCGCGGGTGCTGATCGGCCTGCAGGTGCTCGCGGTGGCGAAGGCGAGTCTCGAGGAGACGTGGGCCTACGTCGCGGAGCGCGAGGCCTTCGGCAAGCCGCTGTCGGCGTTCCAGGGCGTGTCGCATCCGCTCGCCGAATACGAAACGCAGGTCGAGGCGGCGCGGCTGCTGTGCCTGCAGACGCTGTGGCTCAAGGACCGCGGTCTGCCGCATACGGCAGAAACCGCGATGTGCAAATGGTGGGGCCCGAAGCTCGCGTATGACGTCGTGCATCAGTGCCTGCTGTCGTTCGGACGTGGCGGCTACGATCGCGGACCGCTGGAGCAGCGCTTGCGCGACGTGCTCGGCTTTCAGATCGGCGACGGCACCGCGCAGATCATGAAGACGATCATCGCGCGCACGAACGCGGGACGCGATGCGGTGCCGGCGTGAAGCAGTTCAGACCATCGGGGACATCATATGGATTTCGACGCCGTTCTGATTGCGCCAAGACGCGCGGAAAGCATCGCGCGCGGCTACTGGCATGACCGCACCATCAACGACGAGCTCGACGCATATGGGCCGCGTGCTGTCCCGACAAGATTGTGCTCACGGCGTTCGAAACCGAAAGCGGTCTGACGACGCGCTTCACGTACCGCGAAATGGCGTCGATGGCGGACCGCATCGCGATCGGTCTCGTGCGGCTCGGCGTCGGGCGCAACGATGTCGTGTCGATGCAGCTGCCCAACTGGTGGCAGTTCACGCTGACATATCTCGCGTGCTCGCGGATCGGCGCGGTGCTCAATCCGCTGATGCATATCTTTCGCGAGCGCGAGCTTGCGTTCATGCTCGACCACAGCGAGAGCCGGGTGCTGATCGTGCCGCGCGTGTTTCGCGGCTTCGATTTCGGACAGATGGCGACGAATCTGCGGGCGGATTTGCCTCGGCTGGAGCATGTCGTCGTGGTCGGCGGAAAGGGGGGGCGACAGCTTCGAGGCGCTGCTCAGCGAGCGCGCGTGGGAGCGTGAAGCGGATGCGCGCGAGATCCTGACACGCCATCGCCCCGGCCCCGACGACATCACGCAACTGCTCTACACGTCGGGCACCACGGGCGAGCCGAAGGGCGTGATGCACACGGCGAACACGCTCATGTCGAACATCCGCCCTTATGCCGAAGCCATGCGCCTCGGCCCGGAGTACGTCGTGCTGATGGCCTCGCCGATGGCGCATCAGACGGGCTTCATGTACGGCCTGATGATGCCGGTGATGCTCGGCGCGAGCGCGGTGCTGCAGGATATCTGGCAGCCGGAGACGGCGCTCGCGCTGATCGAAAGCGAGCGTGTGAGCTTCACGATGGCATCGACGGTATTCCACGGACCTCGCCGGCGCGATCCGCGACAGCGGCCATTCCGTGCCGTCGCTGCGCACGTTCCTGTGCGCGGGCGCGCCGATTCCAGGACCGCTGGTCGAGAAGGCGCGCTCGGAGCTCGGCGCGAAGATCGTGTCGGCGTGGGGCATGACGGAGCTGGGCGCGGTCACGCTGACGCGTCTCGATGACGACGACGAACGCGCCATCACCACCGATGGCAGACCGCTTCCCGGCGTGGACGTGCGCGTGGTCGACGCATACGATGCGGCCTTGCCCGCCGGCTCCGTCGGCCGCCTGCTGGTGCGCTCGTGCTCGGGCTTCGGCGGCTATCTGCATCGCCCGCATCTGAACACGACGGACGCGCAAGGCTGGTTCGATACCGGCGATCTCGCGTATCTCGACGCGCGCGGCTATATCCGCATCAGCGGGCGCAGCAAGGACGTGATCATCCGCGGCGGAGAGAACATTCCCGTCGTGGAGATCGAGGCGCTGCTGTACCGGCATCCCGCGATCCGCGCAGCGGCGCTCGTCGCGTATCCGGACGAGCGTCTCGGCGAGCGGGCGGGCGCGGTCGTCGTGACGAAGCAGGGCGAGTACGTCGATCTGCCCGCGATCGCGACCTTTCTCAAGTCGCACAAGGTGGCGATGCAATACATTCCGGAACAGCTGCTCGTCTGCGACAGCCTGCCCGTGACGCCTTCCGGCAAGGTGCAGAAATTCAAACTGCGCGACCTGTTGCGCGAAGGAGCGTGAGCATGCGGGAACAACCGGTCATAGAGGAAACCGTGGGGCGCGTGGGCGTCATCACGCTGAATCGTCCGCAGCAGATGAACGCGTTGAACGACGCATTGATGGACGCGCTCGGCGATGCCCTCCTGCGCTTCGACGCCGATGACGGCATCGGCGCGATCGTCATCACCGGCAATGCGCGCGCCTTCGCCGCGGGCGCCGATATCGCCGCGATGTCGCACTGGTCGCATATGGACGTATATCGCGGCGACTTCATCACGCGCAACTGGGAAACGATCCGGCGCGTGCGCAAGCCGGTGATCGCCGCGGTCGCGGGCGTGGCGCTGGGCGGCGGCTGCAAACTGGCGCTCGCGTGCGACATCGTGATCGCCGCCGATGACGCGAGCTTCGGCCTGCCCGAAATCAAGCTCGCGATGATGCCCGGCGCGGGCGGCACGCAGCGGATGCCGCGCGCCGTCGGCAAGGCGAAGGCGATGGACATGTGCCTGAGCGCGCGCACGCTGAACGCGGCGGAAGCGGAGCGCAGCGGCCTCGTGTCGCGCGTGGTGCCCGCCGACGCGCTGGGCGGCGAGAGCATGGCGCTCGCGGCGACGATTGCGGGCTACTCGCTGTCCGCACTGATGGCGATCAAGGAGTCCGTCAATCGCGCATATGAGGCGTCTTTGACGGAAGGCGTGCTGTTCGAGCGGCGGCAACTGCATGCGCGCTTTGCGAGCGAGGATGCGCACGAAGGCATGGCTGCGTTTCTCGAGAAGCGCAAGCGCCGGTTTTCAGGCACCGCTGATCAGGCGGCGGGGCGAGCATCGGCGTCGACGTCGTGGGCGTGCGGGACGGCCTGGCGTGCCGTCAGCCGGCGCTCCAGTCCGCCGCTGTCCGGCTTCGCCCGGTTGCGATACCTGCGGCCCCAGGCCGTCACGGGTTCCGCGCGGCGTTTGCGCAGAAGCTCTCGAACTCGAACCACGCTTCCGCATAGTTGCCCTGACGCGCGAGTTCGAACTGCCTGCCGTTGGTCGCGCAGGAGGCGAGATTCATGAACTGCTTGAGGATCGGCCGGCATGCATGGCTGATGTACGCGTCGGTTTCCTCTCGCGGCCATTCGTTCGCTGCGCAAAGCATCTGACGCCACGCGAGAATCGTGTCGTGGCAGACGATGCATTGCGCATCGCCCGCGATGAGCGCTCTTGCTTCCAGCACCGCGATCGCAAGTTCCTCCAATTTCGGCAGCTTTATCCAGGCGGCGCGCGCGAGCGGGATCCGCCATGCCGAGGCCAATTTCGAAGGAAGTGTCGGGCAGAGCGTTCGCGGCATCCGCGGGCGCCTCAATCTTCATAACGATACCTTCCTCGTGCAGCATGACGCGCACGCCGAAATCGGCGACGAGCATCGCCAGGCGGCATCCCCAGCGCATGCTCATGTCCTGCAGCCAGGCCTCATCCGACGTTCGCAGCGCCGCAGCGATTTCCTGGCGGGCATCGGCGAGCCATCGGCTTTGCCCAAATCCCTCAGTCTGACTCATGCGTCCTCCCGATGCGACAGGAAGCGACCGGCGCGACGCGCATGAATCGAGCACGCGCGCACCGACCTTTTGGCCAATATGCACTGCATTTCGCCAGCCTCGACGCGGATCGCACCACGGCCGGCGCGGGCGGCCGATGATTCGTCTAATCGAAAACCGAGTGACGAGGCAACATGAAAACACGAGCCGCCATTGCATGGGAAGCCGGAAAACCTCTGACGATCGAAGAAGTCGATCTCGAAGGCCCGCGCGCGGGCGAGGCACTGATCGAAGTCAAGGCGACAGGCATCTGCCATACCGATTACTACACGCTTTCCGGCGCCGACTCCGAAGGCATCTTTCCGGCGA
>LFJH01000120.1 GCA_001189335.2 Candidatus Paraburkholderia schumanniana | reverse complement strand
AGTGATCAACTGGACGCGATCTACGATCGGATCGAACGTCTGAAGGCGGGCATCCGCGCGAAGGTCGAACACCCGTTTCGCGTGCTCAAGCGGCAATTTGGCTACACGAAGACCCGGTATAGGGGGGTGATGAAAAATACTGCGCAGATCACAACGCTGTTTGCGCTGGGCAATTTGTGGATGGCACGCAAGGCCTTGCGAAGCGCTTGAAATGCTTGAAGCGCTTGAGGATCGAAACGCGAGACTCAGAAAACGAGGCCGCCACGGTTCAAAAGTTGACTAATCACCCGCAGGCCATCGTCGCGATCGATACGATGCGAAGCGTAAAACGTCCAGCGCTCTGAAATCGAGTCGTGCAGAGGTTCCTTAACAATCCAATCATTCTTTCAGAATAATTACCCTGCTAAACTTGGCCCGTTTTTCGCCACAGGAGATCGAACAATGAAGGTTAAAAAGGCTGCGCTGCTCATCGCCGTGCTCGGGTTTCTCGTAACGGGCGCCTACGCTCAGGATGCCGGCACGCTCAAGAAAATCAAGGACACGGGTGTGATCTCGCTGGGGCATCGCGAATCGTCCATTCCGTTCTCGTACTATGACGAGAAGCAGAACGTCGTCGGCTACTCGCACGAGTTTGCGATGCAGGTCGTTGAGGCCGTCAAGCAGAAGCTGAACATGCCGAACCTGAAGGTGAAGCTCACGCCGATCACCTCGCAGAACCGCATTCCGCTCGTGCAGAATGGCACCGTCGACATCGAGTGCGGCTCGACCACGAACAACGCCGAGCGCCAGCAGCAAGTGGCCTTCTCGAACACGATCTTCGTCATCGGCACGCGCCTCATGATCAAGAAGGATTCGGGCGTGAAGGACTGGGCCGACCTGAAGGGCAAGACCGTCGTGACGACCGCCGGCACGACCTCCGAGCGCCTGCTTCGCAAGATGAATCAGGACAAGAACATGGGCATGAACATCATCAGCGCGAAGGACCACGGCGAGTCGTTCCTGACGCTGTCGACGGGCCGCGCCGTCGCGTTCATGATGGACGATGCGCTGCTCGCCGGCGAACGCGCCAAATCGAACAACCCGAACGATTTCGTAATCGTCGGCGCGCCGCAGTCGCATGAAGCGTACGGCTGCATGATCCGCAAGAACGACCCCGAGTTCAAGAAGGTCGTCGACGACGCCATCGCCAAGGTCGAAACGTCGGGCGAAGCGGACAAGATCTACAAGAAGTGGTTCGAAAGCCCGATTCTGCCGAAGGGGCTCAACCTCAACTTCCCGGAAAGTGACGACATGAAGGCTCTCTTCAAGAGCTCGAATGACAAGGCAATCGACTAACCGGTTCGGGCATCGAACGAACGAGACGGAAGGAGCTTGCTTCTTCCGTTTCTTTTTGGAGTGAGTCCATGTCTTATCACTGGAACTGGGGCATATTGCTGAGTCCGGTTTCCACCGGCGAGCCCACCACCTACCTCGGCTGGCTGATCTCCGGCTTCTGGGTGACGATTACCGTGTCGCTCGCGGCCTGGGTGATCGCCCTCGTGGTCGGCTCGTTGTTCGGCATCTTGCGCACGGTCCCGAATCGCTTCCTGGCGGGCATCGGCACCGTCTATGTCGCGATCTTCCGTAACATTCCGCTGATCGTGCAGTTCTTCATCTGGTATCTCGTGATTCCGGAATTGCTGCCACCGTCCATCGGCAACTGGTTCAAGCAACTGCCGCCTACGGCGCAGTTCTTTTCGTCGTCGATCATCTGTCTCGGGCTGTTCACCGGCGCGCGCGTGTGCGAGCAGGTGCGCTCGGGCATCAACGCGCTGCCGCGCGGTCAGCGCAACGCGGGCCTTGCGATGGGCTTCACGCAATGGCAGACGTATCGTTACGTGCTGATGCCGGTTGCGTACCGCATCATCGTGCCGCCGCTCACGTCGGAGTTTTTGAACGTTTTCAAGAACTCGGCGGTCGCATCGACCATCGGTCTGCTCGACCTCTCGGCGCAGGCGCGCCAGCTGGTCGACTATACGGCGCAGACGTATGAATCGTTCATCGCGGTGACGCTCGCCTACATGCTCATCAACGTCGTCGTGATGCTGTTGATGCGCTGGATCGAAGCGAAATCCCGCCTGCCTGGCTACATCGGAGGCAAGTAATGCATCAGTTCAACTGGAGTGGTGTCCTCGCATCGTGGCCCACGCTGATGACGGGCGCCAAGATTACGCTGCAGATCACCCTGCTCGCCATCGTGGTCGGCATCATCTGGGGCACCGTGCTTGCGATGTTCCGCCTCTCGGGCGTGAAGCCGCTGCAATGGTTCGCGGGCGCATACGTCACGCTGTTCCGCTCGATCCCGCTCGTGATGGTGCTCCTGTGGTTCTTCCTGATCGTCCCGCAGGTGCTACAGAACGTGCTCGGGCTGTCGGCCGACATCGACATTCGTCTTGCCTCGGCGATGGTTGCGTTCTCGCTCTTCGAAGCCGCGTACTATTCGGAAATCATCCGCGCGGGCATTCAGGCGGTGCCGCGCGGTCAGGTGAATGCGGCGTTCGCGCTCGGCATGACCTACGGCCAGGCGATGAAACTCGTCGTGCTGCCCCAGGCGTTCCGTGCGATGGTGCCGCTGCTGCTTACGCAGGCCATCGTCCTGTTTCAGGATACGTCGCTGGTCTACGTCATCAGTCTCGCGGACTTCTTCCGCACGGCGACGAACATCGGCGACCGCGACGGCACGTCCGTCGAAATGGTCCTGTTCGCGGGCGCGTGCTATTTCGTGATCTGCGTGGTGGCGTCGGCCCTCGTCAAAAGTCTTCAGAAAAAGGTCGCAAGATGATCTCTATCAAGAATGTTTCCAAGTGGTACGGGCAGTTCCAGGTACTGACGGACTGCACGACCGAAGTGAAGAAGGGCGAGGTCGTCGTGGTGTGCGGCCCGTCGGGCTCCGGCAAGTCGACGCTCATCAAGACGGTGAACGGCCTCGAGCCGTTCCAGAAGGGCGATATCACCATCAACGGGCAGTCGCTCACCGACAAGAAGACGAATCTCTCGAAGCTGCGCTCGAAGGTCGGCATGGTGTTCCAGCACTTCGAACTGTTCCCGCACCTGACGATCACGCAGAACCTGACGCTCGCGCAGATCAAGGTGCTCGGCCGCTCGAACGACGAAGCGACGCAGAAGGGTTTGAAGCTGCTGGATCGCGTCGGCCTGCGCGCGCATGCGGACAAGTTTCCTGGCCAGCTTTCAGGCGGTCAGCAGCAGCGCGTGGCGATCGCGCGGGCGTTGTCGATGGACCCGATCGCGATGCTCTTCGACGAGCCGACTTCCGCGCTCGATCCGGAGATGATCAACGAAGTGCTCGACGTGATGGTGGAGCTCGCGCAGGAAGGCATGACCATGATGTGCGTGACGCACGAAATGGGCTTCGCGAAGAAAGTGGCGAACCGCGTGATTTTCATGGATCGCGGGCTCATCGTGGAGGACGATCAGAAAGAAGCGTTCTTCGCGAATCCGAAGTCGGATCGCGCGAAGGATTTCCTCGCTAAGATCCTGCACTGAGCTTTTCGGCTGCACCAGGAAGAACGGCGCTTCTGGAAGGAAGCGCCGTTTTTTATTCGATCCCGAGTTCCGTCTCGACGGCCGCCGTCGTCTGAATTTCCTCTACGTTCAGCGCTGACCCGACGCATGCCTTCGCGAGCGGCTCGGCCGCCTTCCTCGCGATTTCCTCCGGCACGGGAATGTTCACCGTGCGCGCGAGCGCGCCGCACTGGAACATGGCGAGATCGCCGGGGGCGAAGCGCGTCCAGATTTCATTGTCGGTGAGCGGCGAGGTGGCGATCACCGCGACGCGATCTTCCGGCGTCGTGTGCTTGGCAAAATCGATGGACATGTCCGCGTCGATCAGATGCGCGGTGGAGAACGGCCAGCTGCGCACCAGATAGTACAAATGCGTCGAGCAGTGCGAGAACAGCGCCTGCCCGTTGGACATCAGAAAATTGAACACGCCATATTGCGTGATGTCGCGCGTGAGTTCGGCGAGTGCGTCGAAAAGTTCTTCGAGCGGCGACTGCGAGCAGGGAAATGCGCGGCGCAGGCCTTGCAGAAGCGCACAGAACGCGAGCTCGCTGTCCGTCGTGCCGACCGGCTGATAGACGCCGGTCAGTTCGGGCGCGTGGCCTTTGAGATCGCCGTTGTGCGCGAAGATCCAGTGCCGTCCCCATAACTCGCGCATGAACGGATGGCAGTTCTCGAGCAGGATGCGCCCCTGCGTCGCCTTGCGGATATGCGCGATGGTGTTCTTCGACTTGATCGGATAGCGCTTCACCATGTCCGCGAGCGGGGAGCTGGCGGACGACTGATGATCGATGAAAAGCCGGCAAGCCTTGTCCTCGAAGAACGCGATGCCCCAGCCGTCGGCGTGATGGTCCGTGACTCCGCCGCGCGCCGCGAACCCGGTGAACGAGAAAGTCACGTCCGTGGGTTCGGCGCAATTCATTCCGAGTAGTTGGCACATTTCGCTGGAGCAGGCGGGCGGTCGCCTTGGGCTGGGTTGTTACAATACGTACGACAAGCATATCATCGAGATCAAGCCGAAAAAATCGCGCAACCGCTCATAACGGCGTGCGTTGTGGAATTTCCACGGCGATTTTTTCCTGCCTCGCGTTGACCTGCGCCATTCCAACGTCTCCCGTCATCCCGCCATGTCCGCTACCTCATCCTCGCCCAGCTCGCTCACGATCGCGCGTCCCGACGACTGGCACCTGCACGTACGCGACGGCGCGACGCTCGCCGCCGTCTTGCCACACACGGCGCGCCAGTTCGGCCGCGCGATCATCATGCCGAACCTGAAGCCGCCCGTGACGACGACGGAGATGGCCGCTGCCTACCGCGAGCGGATCCTGGTGGCGCTGCCGAAAGAGGGCGTGGGCGCGCGCTTCGAGCCGCTGATAACGCTGTATCTCACCGACAACACGCCGCCCGACGAAATCCGCCGCGCGAAGGACAGCGGTTTCGTGCATGGCGTGAAGCTGTACCCGGCTGGCGCGACCACGAACTCCGACGCCGGCGTGACGAATCTCGCGAAATGCGCGAAGACGCTCGAAGCGATGCAGGAAATCGGCATGCCGCTGCTGGTTCACGGCGAAGTCACCGACGGCGACATCGACGTGTTCGATCGCGAGAAGGTGTTCATCGACCGCGTGATGACGCCGCTGCGCCGCGATTTCCCGGCGCTCAAGGTCGTGTTCGAGCACATCACGACGAAGGACGCAGCGGATTACGTGCGCGAAGCCGAGGGACCCGACGGCACGATAGGCGCGACGATCACCGCGCATCATCTGCTTTACAACCGCAACATCATGCTGGTCGGCGGCATGCGGCCGCATTATTACTGCTTGCCGGTGCCCAAGCGCGAGACACATCGCGTGGCGCTGGTCGAGGCGGCGACGTCCGGCAATCCGCGCTACTTCCTCGGCACCGACAGCGCGCCCCATCCGAAAGGCCTGAAGGAGCACGCGTGCGGCTGCGCGGGCTGCTATACGGCGCTGCACGCGCTCGAGCTCTACGCCGAAACCTTCGACAAGACGGGCGCGCTCGACAAGTTCGAAGGCTTCGCGAGCTTCCACGGCGCGGACTTCTACGGTCTGCCTCGCAGCACGGAAAAGGTGATGCTGGAGCGCGGATCGTGGACGCCGCCCGCCGAATTCGCGGCCGGCGACGCGACGATCGTGCCGTTACGCGGCGGCGAGTCGATCGGCTGGCGCTTTTCGGACGCGCACTGAGTCCTCACCGGTGAGCGCGGGTTTCGCCGATGTCGACTGGGCGCGGCCCTGGTTCGCGCCGATCGAAGCGCGCGGCAGGCGCTGGCAGGCGGCGGCGCTCGACGGCTACGCGCAATATCTTGCCGCGCTGAACGACGCCGCCGCGGCCGCCGCGCATGTCACCGGCCGCGGCAAGCCGCTCGCGTTCATCGCGCAGGAAGCGCTGCCGGCCGGCGCGTCCTACGAAGGTCACATCGCGCAAACGGGCTGCGTGCCGACGCGCCACAATCTCCACGATTTCTTCAACGGCCTGATGTGGTTCGCGTACCCGCGCATCAAGGCCGCGCTCAATGCGCGCCAGGCGGCGCAGATCGATGCGCTCGGCATCGGCCCGACGCGCGGCGGCATGCGCGACGCCCTCACGCTCTTCGATGAAAACGCCGTGCTGTTCGCCTGCGCCGATCCGTCGCTCGCCGATGCGCTGCGCGGCTTCGGCTGGCACACGCTGTTCGTCGATGAACGCGCGGCGTGGGGCACGCGCTGCGAAGCGCGCATGTTCGGACACGCGCTCTTGGAGAAACTCGTCGCGCCGTACAAGGCGTGCACGGCTCACGCGTGGATCGTCGACGTTCCCGCCGACTATTTCGCCGGCGACGATGCCGCCCGCTGCGCGATCATCGACGAAGCGGTATCGGCGCGCATCGCCGCCGAGCCGCTCGACAGCCGTGCCTTCGCGCCGTTGCCGGTGCTGGGCGTGCCGGGCTGGTGGGACGCGAACGCATCGCCCGGTTTCTATGACGACGCCTCCGTCTTCCGTCCGGGCCGCCGTTCCCGCTGATGTTAAAATCGATAGCTGTAAAGCGGGCCAGGCAATCGCGGCTTCTAAGGGCTTCGGCCGAAGGAGGCGAGGAAAGTCCGGACTCCACAGGGCAGGGTGATGGCTAACGGCCATCCGTGGCGACACGCGGAACAGGGCAACAGAAAGCAGACCGCCGATGGCTCGGGACGCAAGTCCGGAGATCAGGTAAGGGTGAAACGGTGCGGTAAGAGCGCACCGCGGACGTCGCGAGACGTTCCGGCACGGTAACCTCCACCCGGAGCAATTCCAAATAGGCAGGCGCGCATCCTCGCGATGCAGGACGGGGCCCCCGTTCGTCTGCGGGTAGGAAGCTTGAGCGCGTCAGCAATGGCGCGTCTAGAGGAATGATTGCCACGCGCGCCGGTGTCAAGCCGGCGCGTGCACAGAATCCGGCTTATCGGCCCGCTTTGTCGTTCAAAAGAGAAGAGCCGACGTCTTGCGACGTCGGCTCTTGTCGTTTTCGCGGACGCTTCGTGCTCAGACTTCGACAATATCGAACGAATGCGTGAGTTCCGCTGTCTTCGCGGCATGATCGACGCCGAGCAATACTTGTCGTGCGACAGGTTGATCGCGCGCTCCACCGTCGCCGGGTTCAGGTTCTTGCCCGTCACCGTGAAGTGGAAGTGGATCTTGGTGAAGACCTTCGGGTCTTCGCTCGCGCGATCGTCCCTCCTGCCGACCGTCGTCGCGGCCAGCCGTAGGGCGGCTGCCGCCTTGCTGGAAGAGCGGCGCGTCTTGGATGAGAGAATTTTGCCGCCCGAGATCTTGTTGCCAGGCGCGAGGGACAACCAC
>LFJH01000119.1 GCA_001189335.2 Candidatus Paraburkholderia schumanniana | reverse complement strand
AGTGATCAACTGGACGCGATCTACGATCGGATCGAACGTCTGAAGGCGGGCATCCGCGCGAAGGTCGAACACCCGTTTCGCGTGCTCAAGCGGCAATTTGGCTACACGAAGACCCGGTATAGGGGGGTGATGAAAAATACTGCGCAGATCACAACGCTGTTTGCGCTGGGCAATTTGTGGATGGCACGCAAGGCCTTGCGAAGCGCTTGAAATGCTTGAAGCGCTTGAGGATCGAAACGCGAGACTCAGAAAACGAGGCCGCCACGGTTCAAAAGTTGACTAATCACCCGCAGGCCATCGTCGCGATCGATACGATGCGAAGCGTAAAACGTCAGCGCTCTGAAATCGAGTTGTGCAGAGGTTCCTTAGTATCATCGTTCCAGTTGCTTTAACAATCCCAAGCCCATTCCCCATGGATCGATTCCAGGAAATGCAGGTGTTCGTGCGCATCGCGGAGCGGCACAGCTTCACGCAGGCCGCCGACGATCTGCAGATGCCGCGCGCCACCGTCACCAATCTGATGAAGCGCATGGAAGAGCGGCTCGGCGCCCGCCTGCTCGAACGCACGACGCGCACGGTGCGCCTCACGCACGACGGCGAGGCGCATTACCGCCGCTGCGTGCGCCTGATCGCGGATCTGGAGGAAGCGGAAGGCTCGTTCAGGCATGCGGAGCCGAAGGGTCTCTTGCGCGTGAATCTGCAAGGCACGCGCTCGCGCGGCATTTCATCATGCCCGCGCTGCCCGCGTTTCTCGAACGCTATGGAAGACTCGAGTTGCATATCGGTGAGGACGACCGGCTCGTCGATCTCGTGCGCGAAGGAATCGATTGCGTGCTGCGCGCGGGCACGCTAGCAGGATTCGTCGATGATCGCCCGCCGCGTCGCACTGCTCGAACAGGTGAGCGTGGCGAGCCCGGCGGATCTGTCGCACAAAGGCGTGCCGGAGAATCTTGAGGCGCTTGTAGCGCATTGCGCGGTGAACTACATATCGAGCGCGACGGGCCGCGCGGTGCCGCTGGAATTCACGCGCAACGACCACATCGAGGCGATCGAACTGCAGGCCACGGTTTCCGTGACGGGCGTCGAGATGTACACGCAGGCCGTGCTCGCGGGCCTCGGCATCGTGCAGGTACCGCGCTATCACGTCGAGGATGCGCTCTCCGATGGTCGCCTGCAACTCGTGCTTCCCCACCTCGCTCCGCCGGCAATGCCCGTCTCCGTGCTCTATCCGCACAGCCGTCAGCTCTCGGCGCGGGTACGGGTTTTCGCGGACTGGCTGAGCGAGATCTTCGCTCGACACAACGTGCGGCGCTGACCGAAACGCTCAAGCAAAAGAGGCCAGCATCCCAACCAAGGGAAGCTGGCCTCTTTTTCATCGAGCTTCGATTTCTCCAACGAAACCGAAGCCGCAACGCCGGCGAAAGATACTTAAGCCGCTGCGTCCTTCAGCTTCTTCAGCGCACGCGCCTTGATGCGAACGCTTGCCGGCTTGGCCGGGAACCAGCGCTCTTCACCCGTGAATGGGTCCTTGCCGAAGCGCTTCTTCTTTGCTGGCACGGCTTGCGCGGAGATCTTCAGAAGACCCGACAGCGTGAATTCGCTTGCGCCCTTCTTGTGGATCGAGCCAAGGATGGTGTCTTCCAGCGCAACCATCACGGCCTTCACCGCCTTCACGTCGACAGCAGCACGCTCGGCCAGGTGGTTCGCGAGCGATGCCTTCGTGAACGTATCCTTGATCGGCGAGGGAGCGCCCGTGGTCTTCTTCGCGGCTACTTTCTTCGCGGCAACCTTCGGTGCTGCAGCTTTCTTCGCCAGTGCGGCGGTCTTCGCCGTGGCCTTCTTGGCAGCGGTTTTAGCGAAAGTCGGCATGTTTCTCCTACCTGTTTTTGGTCAGTGATATTCGAATACGTTCGCACCGATGCGTTCGTATCACGTCGGATTCTACATACGCCAAGCGAGTTCGTGCGAGTCTTTTGCGCTTTTATATCGTTTTTATAGGGGTTTTTCGTGGCGTCGCGCAGACACGTGAGCCATCGAAGCATCGATGGCGATGTCCTTCGATGTTTTTTCGAAGCGCTATACGCGCGCTTGCATCGCCTTGTCCCGCCGATGCGCGATGTGAGCGATGAGCGGATAGTGATCGGAAGCGATGCGCGAAAGCCGCGTGCGATGCACGTCGACGCGCATCAGGCGTTCACCCGGATGCACCCAGATTCGGTCGAGCGCGAAGAGCGGACAGCGCGTCGGAAAGGTGCGCAACGCGCTCGCGCGATGAAAGTGCGTGACCAGCCGCCTGAGGGTGCGGCCATGGATGAACCACTCGTTGAGGTCGCCGAGCAAGATCACGGGCAACGCGGGCGTATCGAAGCTTTGCAGCACCTGCTCCACTTGCGCGCGCCTTTCGCTCGATGCAAGACCGAGATGCGTTGCCACCACGCGCCAGAGTTCGCCGCCGCAATCGATGTCGGCATCGAGCGCGCCGCGCGACTCGCGGCTCCTGAACGAAAGATCGAGCGTGCGCACCGCGCGCGCCGGATAGCGCGTGAGGACCGCGTTGCCGTAGCGGCGCTCGGGCGTATCGAGCGTCGGACCCGCCACCGCGTGCAGGTTCGTCATGCGTCGCAGCACGTCGAGCACATCGGGTGAACCGCTGCCGCCGAGCGGCACTTCCTGCAGTGCGAAGATGTCGGCGTCGATCTCCGCGAGCACTTCGCCGATGCGCTCCGGCGCGAACCTTCCATCGATCCCGACTGCGCCATGCAGGTTGTAAGTCGCGATGCGAAGCTCGCGCGCGCGCAGATCGCTCATGCCTTCGTTGTCGATTCCTGGCTCGTGCATCAGCGTCATGAATTGACCTCGCCGCGACGTTCGTTCGTCGATGAAGCGAGCGGCGCGGCATCGCGCGGCATCGCGCCGTTGTCACGCAGCTCGCTGGCGCGCTTGGCCTCGTCGCTGGCGCGCGGCTTGTCGGCATCGGTCGGTGCGCCTTCGTGCCTATCGTGTCGATCCGTGCCGCCCAGAAGGCGCTGCAAGAGCACGGATACGCCGATCAGCACCGCGCCGATGCCGATCAGCACCGCAAACGAGCCAACCGTCGGCCGATGCAGCGACGCCACGAGCTGATGCGCGAACGCCACCGTCAGAAAAATGCCGGGACCCATGCCGAGCATCGTGCCGATCATGAAGTCGCGCATGCGGATATGCGACGCCCCCGCGACGAGATTGACGATGGAAAACGGCGCGACCGGCAGCAGCCTCAGTACCACGACGGCGACGATGCCGCACTTTGCCACGCGCTCCGACAGCCGGTTCACGCGCGGCCCCGCGACCTTGCGCACGGCGTCGCGGCCAAGCCAGCTTCCGAGCGAATACGACACGGCGGCCGCGAGCATCGAGCCGAGAAACGCATAGACGCCGGCCCATGGCGCGCCGAAGACGATGCCTGTCGTCGCGATGAGCAAGGTAATGGGCACCGACACGACGGCCGCAAGGACATAGCAGAGGACGATCCAGAGCGGCGCGAGCGGCATGGCGTCGATGCGCCGCGTCACATTCGTGAGCGACTTCAGGTTCACATATTCGCCGAACGGCGACCAGTGCCACAGCGCGGCGGCGATCACGACCATCAGCGCGAGGACGCCGCGCAGCGCGAAGCGGCTGATGAGCGGGCGCGTCTTCTCGGCGGGCACGAACTGGTCGACGAGTTCGTCAGCGGCGATCGGCGTCTCGGGATCGATCAATGCTTCGGGCAGAATCAGCTGATCGAACTCCGCGGATACCTGCGGGTCGAGCGGCACCAGCGTGCGATGCTCGTCGCGGTCGCGCATCAGCGCTTCGATCGCCGCGTTTATGCCGCCACGCGCGTCGCGTTCCCGCTCAATATCCGCGATCTCGCAATCGAGATGCTCCGCGAGCAGCGAGTCGCGCATCGTCGCGATCGCGCGGCGGATGCGCGTATCGGCGCCCGCGTCGATCGAGACGTTGCATTCGCTGTCGAGCACCATGGAACGATTGTTCAGGTTGGCCGAGCCGACGATCAGCAACTCATCGTCGACGATCATGAGCTTGCTGTGCACGTTGACGATGTCGTCCCCGAGCTTCGGCACGCTCGGACTCAGCAGGCGATAGCGCCCGTGCGTGTCGGCGCTTTTCAGGAGCCGGTGCAGGCGCGCGCGCAACACGCCCATCGTCACTTCCTGCAGCCAGCCGCTCTGGTTGCGCGGCACGACGATGGCGAGATCGGGGCCGTCCTCATGCGCAAGCGATGCGGCGAGCGCGGCGCCCACCGTGCCCGACGTGAAGTACTGGTTCTCGATATAGATGCTGCGTCGCGCCCGTGCGATGGCGTCCAGATATTGCGCGTGGATCTGGTGCACCGGCTCGCGACCGAGATACGCAGGCTCGGTGAGCGAGATGGCGATATCGACATCTTCGAGATCGACGCGCCGCGAAGGCGGCCACGCATCGTGCGCGAAGGCAGCGCGATGCGCACGGATCGCGAGCCGCCTGCCGCAGGCGCGCAACCATCGCTCGCGCGCGAGCACGCCGATCTCGCGCGCGGCGGCGCCATCGAACATGGTGTGGACGTCATGGAACGGCTGATAGCGCGCGCCATTCGCGTCGCGGCGCAGCGGCTCGTCGGTGGCGTGCGCGCGCGTGTCCCAGCGTGAGCGCGTCAGATCGAGGCCGCCGACGAACGCGAGACGGTCATCGATCACGACGAGCTTCTGATGCTGCGATCCGCCCAGCGGATGCTTGCCGTCCATCTGGAACGCAATGCGCCGGTTCGTGCGCCAGCCCATCTTGTACACGGGCAGCCACTCGCGCTCGAAGGCATAGAGCATCGCAAAGTCCCACGCGAGGATATAGATGCGCAGACGCCGCTTCTCGTCCGCGACCGCGTGCAGGAAGTCGCCGAGCCCTTCGGGATAGCCGTCACCCGCGCCTTCGGGCGTGAGCTTCATGCGGCTGTCGATATCCCAGCCGAGGATGAACACCGTCCGCTCGGCACGCGTGATCGCCTCGCGCAGCACGCGGAAATAATCTGCGCCGTCGACGAGCAGGCTGAAGCGCTCCGCGTGACGCACGCTCGCGCAGTTGCGTCCCGGCTGGAAGAACGGCTCGTCATCGTTTGCCTGGTTCATGGGGCTCTCGAATGCCTTTCGCGGTCGATCGACTCTCGAATTGCAAGCACCATGCCCGCCGCGCGGTGCTACGCTTCGTTGCACATGCCGATCCGGAGCGTCGCGCGATGAACGAATCCGAAGCCATCGAACCAGACCAGGAACGCACGGGGCTCGTTGCGCTCGCGGTGGCTTCGGTGATCGTGGGCGCCGCGACCGGTGCGATCGGCGTGGCCTTCCGCTTCTCTCTCGAATGCGCGGAAGCGTGGCGCGGGGCGCTCGTCGCGTGGGGCCACGCGGGGCACGAGGCGGCCTTCGTGTTGGTCGCGCTCGCGGCCGCGGCCGCCACCGGGCTCGCGGCGTGGGTCGTCGCACGCTTCGCGCCCGCGGCGAGCGGCAGCGGCATTCCGCATGTCGAGGCGGTGCTGCGCGGCAAGCTGCCGCTCGCGCCGCTCGTGCTCATTCCGATCAAGTTCGCGGGCGGCGTGCTCGCCATCGGCGCGGGACTCGCACTCGGCCGCGAAGGCCCGACGGTGCAGATGGGCGTATCGATTGCGCACGCCATCGGCACCTCCTTCAGACGCAATGCGCTCGATTGCCGCGTGCTGCTCGCCGCAGGCGCGGGCGCGGGCCTCGCCACCGCGTTCAACGCGCCGATTGCGGGCGCAGTGTTCGTGCTGGAGGAACTGACGCGCCGCTTCGATACGCGCACGGCTGTCGCGGCGCTCGGGGCATCGGCGAGCGCGATCGCGATGGCGCGCCTGCTGCACGGCGACCTGCCAGACTTTCACGTGCCCGCGCAGCCATTTCCCGGCTTTGCGATGAGCGGTGCGCATCTCGTGCTCGGCGCCGTGCTCGGGGTGCTGGGCGCGGCGTATTGCCGTGCGGTCGTCTGGACGCTCGATGCGGCCGAGTCGTTCTCACGCCCGGATTCCGTGGCTCACGTGACCACGCGCGCGGCGCTCATCGGCGCGGCGGTGGGCCTGCTCGCATGGTTCGCGCCGGACCTCGCGGGCGGGGGCGATGCGCTCACCGAGCGCGCGCTGCTGGGCGCGAGCAGCGTCGCGGGGATGCTGGCGCTCTTCGCGGCACGTTTCGTGCTAGGCGCGGTGTCGTACGCGGCGGGCACGCCCGGCGGCCTATTTGCGCCAATGCTCGTGCTCGGCGCGCAGACCGGACTCGTGTTCGGGCGCGTGTGCCTCGACTGGTTCCCCGGCATGTCGCCCGCCACGGGCGACACGAGCACGTTCGCGGTCGTCGGCATGGCTGCGTTCTTCGTCGCGGTGGTGCGCGCGCCGGTGACGGGCATCGTGCTCGTCACGGAAATGACGGCGAGCTTCACCCTGCTTCTGCCGATGCTGACCGCCTGCTTTACTGCCATGATCGTGCCGCTGCTGCTGCACGTGCCGCCGATCTACGACTCGCTCGGCGAACGCGCGGCACATGGACGCTAGCCTCGCGTCCTGCATGCGGTTTGCGCTTGCAGTAGTCTCGTCGATGGATCTTCGATCGCTGCTTTCCACGTGCGAAGCAGCGCCTACCGACTTCATCCCGTCGAGGACATGCAATGGAATATCGACATCCGGGCGCTTCCGGTTTCAAGGGAATCTGACTGCGGAACACGTCACAAAGGCTCCATGAAGCGAGCACGGTGCGGCCAGCGGATCCGTACTGGCATCGGCAGGGATTCGCGAAGCGCAATCCATTTCCCTGGGAACGCGCCCGAAAAGCGCGGCCGCTCAAGCCGCCGCGCTCGGAAACCGCTTAGGGAGCGTACCGGAATCCTTCTGCCTATCTGTACCGGTACTGTACCGGAAAGCTGCCGTACACTTGGCGCTCGTCTTGTTTATTCAGCGGAACGCGCCGATGCCCACCGAACTCCTGAACGCCCTGCCCGCCGCCGCGCTGTTTACGCTGGTGACGACGATCACGCCCGGCCCCAACAACACGATGCTGCTCGCCTCCGGCGTCAACTTCGGTTTGAAGCGCACCGTGCCGCACGTGCTCGGCATCAGCGCGGGCATGGCGATTCTGATGATCGCGGTCGGGCTCGGGCTCTCGCAGGCGTTCGAGCGTCTGCCGTGGCTGTACACCGTGCTGGAAGCGGCGAGCGTCGCGTATCTGCTGTATCTGGCTTGGAAAATTGGCACGTCGTCGGTGCAGATGCGCGATGGCCAGGCGCGTCCGATGCGCTTTGAGCTTCCCTCGGTTTTTCGCCTTCCACGGGTCCGAGTTATGCAGCGGCATCCTTGGTCGACTGAGCCTTGATCCAGTCTTGCAGAAACTGAACTGGCGATACGAAGCCGAGCGACGAATGACG
>LFJH01000118.1 GCA_001189335.2 Candidatus Paraburkholderia schumanniana | reverse complement strand
TGGACCACGTTTTTTAACGGGATGGCTCACCCAAAGCCAACGGCCGCTCCCTTCGACGGCACTCAGTGTAGCCCCGACGAGAGTTTCTGCCTTTCGGGCAGGGGCGCGCCCCTTGGGGATGTTTTTATTATTGTCGATACCGGTAGGCCGAACGCGGAAAGGACGTCCGCCAACAGATTCCATACTCGAACCTATTCCTGTCACGCACTTCAACTCAGGGGATAAACATGACTCGACTCATCGCTCTACTGCTGATCGCCGGGACGGCAGCGCTCGCAGGCTGCAACACGATCTCGGGAGCGGGCCAGGACATCTCGAAGGGTGGTCACGCCATCACCAACTCCGCCGAGGAGCACAAATAACAGGCGCCGAGTGCCGGAGCAGAGGTTCCATAGCCTTGATGCAGTTTCCTGTCTTCCCGCCGCGTCGCACGGCGGGATTTTTTTTGGGCGGGAGCCACCGCGTTCAGAGGAGCCCGCGCCGCCGATAGTCGAACCAGAATGACAGCGCAACGGACAGCAGAATCACGACGGTCGCGATGACCGTCCAGCGCGTGACGAGCTCGCCGAGCAGGAGCGCGCCGAGCATCACGGCGACCACCGGATTCACATAGAGGCAACTGGTCGCGACGATGGTGCTCGTATTTCGGATCAGAAAGTTGTAGGCGACATACGTGGCCATCGATCCGATCAGCATGAGATAGAGAAACGACACGCCCGCCCCGAGGCTGACATGCGTGAGCCGTTCGCCCGAGAGCAGCGCGATGCCGGTCGCGATCAGCCCGCCCAGGCCTATCTGCAGTGCGGTCGACATCAGGAGATCGGATGGCTGCGGAAGGCGGCTTGCGAGATGCACGCCGCCCGCCCAGAAGATCGCGGCGCACAGGATCGCGAGCGTGCCGTAGGTGGAGCTCGGTGACGGATCGCCATGATTCAGCAGCACGATGCCGACGAGGCCCAGCGCCACCGCGAACCACTCGCCCTTCGCGACCCTGCGCCCCGCGAGCGCCGCGAAAATGGTCGCGAAGAGCGGCACGGTGGCCACCATCACGGCGGCCGTACCGGTCCCACGGTGCGCATGCCGTAGGCCATCATCCCGCTCGACAAGCCCTCCAGCAAGGTGCCGACGATCGCGGCATTGCGCATTTCGCGCGCACTCGGCCACACCGCCTTGCGATGCACGGCGATCACGAAAAGCCTGATGCCCGCGCACAGGTTGCGCAGACCGCCGAGCATGAGCGGCGGAAACGACTCGAGCGACAGATGGATCCCGAGATACGTCGAGCCCCAGACGATATAAACCACGGCCAGCGCAAGCGCGACCTGCCCTTTATAGGAACTAGGAACGCGGCGCGCGGAACGGAAAACGGTCGGGGAAGCTGAATGGCAGAGGCGGCGGCGGACACGCGGACATGCATCACTCCGCAACGGCTGCGAGCCGGAGGGCCGCAGAAGACGCCGCGCAATACGCTGCGGCAAAGACCAGACTGAACGACATGGCGGAACGGAGAAGTGCGATTGCGCGAGGACAGACCGCGAAAACCCGGGAAAACCCGGAAACGCGCGGCGCCCGACATTATGCAGTAAGCGTTGCACGCGATGGATGGATTTCGCGAATGGTTGCCAAGACGCCACGCCACGGTGTATGGTGGCGGCTGCTAACGCGGGGGTCCTGCGTTGCACATCGCGGTTTCGTCGGCTTCGTGAGACTGGATCGCCTCGTGTGGCGTGGGTGAGAAATACCCTTTGAACCTGATCTGGATAATGCCAGCGCAGGGAAGCGTTCGGGCCCGGCGGCTTGAATGTGGATCACACGCATCGCCACTTCTTCCGAGCCCGTACCTTTCCATCTCGTTCCTCCCTGTTTAGCTCCTGAGTCAGCCGAGCTGGCCGATGCGCGCGTGCGTCGCCGGCAAGGCTGGAAACAACCTTACCCCACTGCTCTGCAGGGGCCGCAGCATGCGCCGAAGCGCCCGTTGCGGTCGACACAGGAGACACAGCACATGAATGCCAATCCAAAATTCCTGTCCGAGAACGCCGTCGTCGACGCCGCCGCCATCGCGCCGCTGCCGAACTCGCGCAAGGTCTACGTGACGGGCTCCACGCCCGACATCCGTGTGCCGATACGCGAAATCACGCAATCCGACACGCCCGACGGCTTCGGCGGCGAGAAAAATCCGCCGGTCTACGTGTACGACACCTCCGGCCCGTACACCGATCCGCAAGCCAAGATCGACATCTGCTCCGGCCTGCCCGCGCTGCGCGCCGCATGGATCGACAAGCGTGGCGACACGGAGGAGCTCGCGGATCTTTCCAGCGAATTCGGCCGCGAGCGCGCCGCCGATCCGAAAACGGCCGAACTGCGCTTCCCCGGCCTGCATCGCAAGCCGCGTCGCGCGCTGGCCGGCAAGAACGTCTCGCAGATGCACCACGCGCGCCAGGGCATCATCACGCCGGAGATGGAATACATCGCGATCCGCGAGAACCAGCGGCGCGCCGAATACCTCGAAAGCCTGAAGAAGAGCGGCCCGAACGGCGAGAAGCTCGCGGCGATGATGGGCCGCCAGCATCCGGGACAAGCCTTCGGCGGCGCGGCGGTGTTTGGCAAGGACGCGCTGAAGGAGATCACGCCCGAGTTCGTGCGCGAGGAAGTGGCGCGCGGCCGCGCGATCATTCCCGCGAACATCAACCACCCGGAAAGCGAGCCGATGATCATCGGCCGCAACTTCCTCATGAAGATCAACGCGAACATCGGCAACTCGGCGGTGACGTCATCCATCGGCGAGGAAGTCGACAAGATGACGTGGGCGATCCGCTGGGGCGGCGACACGGTGATGGACCTCTCCACCGGCAAGCATATCCACGAGACGCGGGAGTGGATCATCCGCAATTCGCCGGTGCCGATCGGCACCGTGCCGATTTATCAGGCGCTCGAAAAGGTCAACGGCAAGGCGGAAGACCTGACGTGGGAAATCTTCCGCGACACGCTCATCGAGCAGGTGGAACAAGGCGTCGATTACTTCACGATCCACGCCGGCGTGCGCCTGCAATACGTGCCGCTGACCGCCAACCGCATGACGGGCATCGTCTCGCGCGGCGGCTCGATCATGGCGAAATGGTGTCTCGCGCATCACAAGGAAAGCTTCATCTACGAGCACTTCGAGGACATCTGCGAAATCATGAAGCAATACGATGTCTCGTTCTCGCTCGGCGATGGCCTGCGCCCCGGCTCCATCTACGACGCCAACGACGAAGCGCAGCTCGGCGAACTGAAGACGCTCGGCGAACTGACGCAGATCGCGTGGAAGCACGACGTGCAGGTGATGATCGAAGGCCCCGGCCATGTGCCGATGCAGCTCATCAAGGAAAACATGGACCTACAGCTGGAATGGTGCGACGAGGCGCCCTTCTACACGCTGGGGCCGCTCACGACCGACATCGCGCCGGGTTACGACCACATCACCTCGGGCATCGGCGCGGCGATGATCGGCTGGTTCGGCACAGCGATGCTCTGCTATGTGACGCCGAAGGAGCACCTCGGCCTGCCGAACAAGGACGACGTGAAGGAAGGCATCATCACGTACAAGCTCGCGGCCCACGCGGCGGATCTGGCGAAGGGCCATCCGGGCGCGCAGGTGCGCGACAACGCGCTCTCGAAGGCGCGCTTCGAGTTCCGTTGGGAAGACCAGTTCAACTTGGGACTCGACCCGGACAAGGCGCGCGAATTCCACAACGAAACCCTGCCGAAGGATTCGGCGAAGGTCGCCCATTTCTGCTCGATGTGCGGCCCGCACTTCTGCTCGATGAAGATCACGCAGGACGTGCGCGACTTCGCCGCCAAGCAGGGCGTGAGCAAGAACGAAGCGCTCGTCAAGGGCATGGAGACGAAGGCGATCGAATTCGTGAAGAAGGGCGCGGAAATTTATCAGCCGACGTAATGCTCGTCCTTGCCTGACAAAGGCCTGTCGCACCGTGCGTGCGGCAGGCTTTTTTTTCGCCTTCGCGATCGGCCGAGAAGCCTTGCCGGGCCTGCCATCGGCCCGCTTGCCGACGAAGCGGGCACCTTTCCTGCTCGCCAAGCGGACGAACCGGCGAAAAAACGTGGCGCCCTTTGTGCCTTTGGTGGACGCCGAACCGGGCGCAGCGCGTTTTCGCGAGAGGCGGCTGACATCCAGCCGGTTCAGCTCGTCATCATTGGAGAGTCGACATGAAAAACATCAAACAGATCGGCGCCGCTGTAATCGTCGTGGCATTGTTGGGAGGATTGACCGCTTGCGGCGGTATGAGCACGCGTCAACGGGACACCGCCATCGGCGCGGGCGTCGGTGCGGCCGGCGGTGCCGCTATCGGCGGTAACGCGCTTTCGACGCTTGGCGGCGCGGCCGTCGGCGGCATCATCGGCAATCAGGTCGGAAAGTAGCGAGATCATCCATCAGCGGCAAGGTGCGGATGCCCGCCGCATCGAGCAGGGTTGTTTCAAGTTTGTTACAAGAACGCGTCGCCGTAATGCTTTGTCACACCACAGCCGACGCCTGCCCGCCGAGGTGCGAGTAAGCTGCTTCCCAACGGACCCGTTTGGTCTCGCTTCGATCCAAGAGTCCGGCACGCCGTACCAAGGAGCAGCACATGATTCCCGCCCGCCGCAGTCTCGGACCCAGGACAGCCGTTGCCGCGCTTGCTGCCGGGATGCTCTTCTCGGCGGTGCTATTACTACGGCTATCCGGCTTATCCACCTTATTCCGGCTCGTCGGTCGTCGGCGCGGCTTATACGCAGCAGGAATTTACCGTGCCGGCGCAGGCGGCATCCGGCACAGCGGCGGCTGGCGCGCCCGCAGCAGCGCTGCCGGCTGGCTACGAGTACGCAGTCGAGCCATCCGCGGATTACTACCAGACTTATCCGTACCCGTATCCCTACTCCTACTATCCGCCCTACGCCGGCTATCCGGCCTATTACGGGTATGGCTATCCGCCGGTGTCGTTCAGCTTCGGCTATTGGGGCGGCAGCGGATGCTGCTGGGGCCGCTGGCACGGCGGCGGATGGCACGGCCATGGCTGGCATGGCGGTGGCGGCGGATGGCACGGCGGCAGCAGCTGGCAAGGTGGAGGCGGAGGCTGGCACAGGGGGGCGGCCACGGGCATTGAAGCCGCGCGGCTCGCCGGCATTGCATCAAATGAGACGAAGGAGACGAAGCGCGGGCTTTTTTCGCCTGCACGTTACATCACTGCAACATTTTCCCCATCGGTTCGGTTGCGCACGCAGGCTTGGCGTGAGCGTGCGCTCGCCCACTTTCCTTTCCGGACAATGACTTGGCGGATTTCGCTAGACAATTGGCACGAATCTGGCTACGTGTCTCGCCTGTTTGCCGCGGTGCAACGGCGACGACGTTGCGGACTTTCCGTTCTTGGGGGATCGGACATGATGGCCTTCGTGTTTTTCCTGCTCTGGATGCTGGCTTCGCTCGGCTTGTTGACCATCTGGGTGTTCCGTCAGACGCCTGTCGCTTCACATGAAGAACCCGCGTCCTGTGTCATCGCGGAAAGCTGACCCGGTCGATTCATCCTCACACCGTTCATGACCGCCGGCGCGCCTCCCGCGCCGTGCCTCGTCGTGCCCGCGTACGAGCCGCCGGCCGTAATGCACGGGCATTCACGCCTTGACGCGACCGGATCGCGCCTTATTCTTAGTGTGCGCGTTATGCGTTTGCTTAAGCGCACGAACGCCTGCTGCTACAACATCGACCTCCACGCGCATCGCGGCTCGCTGCTCGCCGATTCCGCCCACGAAAGAAAAAGGAGACCTCGATGTTCCACCAGGTGCTCACCCCCCATCGCCAATTCGCTGTTCGCTTCGTTCATCGTCGCGGCGCTGCCGATCATCCTCGTCCTCGTGCTGCTCGGCTGGGCGCGCCGACCCGCGTGGCAGGCCTCGCTCGCGGATCTCGTGCTGGCGTTCATCATCGCCGTGACCGGCTAGCAATTTCCGCTCGGGCTCGCGCTCGATTCGGTCGCGGCGGGCGTGGTGTTCGCACTGTGGCCAGTGATGTGGATCGTGTTCGCCGCGATCCTGCTCTATAACGTCGCGCAGCGCTCGGGCCGCTTCGAAGCCTTTCGCCAGTGGATAATCGATAACCTGCCGAACGACCGGCGCATCGTACTCGTCGTGGTCGGCTTCTCGTTCGGCGCGCTGCTCGAAGGCATCTCGGGCTTCGGCATGCCGATCGCCATCACCAGTTCGCTGCGGATCCTGCTCGGCTTCCCGACTCTCGAGGCGCTCACCTTCACGCTGATCTTCAACACGGCGCCGGTCGCGTTCGGCGCGCTCGGCGTGCCGATCACCGTGCTCGGCGCCGTCACGCACTGGCCGACCGACGCCCTCGCGAAAATGGTGGGCCGCCAGTTGCCGCTCTTCGCGTTGTTCCTGCCGTTCTACGTGATCGGCATCTACGCGGGACTGCGCAACATGCTGCGCATCTGGCCCGTGCTGCTCGTCTCGGGCGGCGCGTTCGCGCTCACGCAATTCGTGACGTCGAACTTCATCAGCTATGCGCTGACCGACGTGCTCGCCTCGCTCATCTCATTGATCCTGACGATCGCGTTCCTGCGCGTGTGGAAGCCCGTCGCCGATGAAAGGTTCGACGTCAACGTCGACCGTCTCGCCGATACGCAGGCGCCTGTCTCGGGCGGACAGGGCTGGATACCGTGGATCGTCGTGTCGGTGGCCGTGATCGTGTGGACGGTGCTGAAGATCTTCCTCATCGGCGACGTCAAGGTGGCGTGGCCGGCCTCGACAAGGCGGTGTACATCACCCTGTACAAGTAGCCCTACGGGGCGAGATCTGGGACTTCCAGCCGCTCGCGACCGGCACCGCGATACTGGTCGCATCGATCATCACGGCGCTCCTGGTCAGGCTGCCCGTGCGCGAGTACGGCGCGGCGATCGTCGATACGTGGGTGCAGACGCGCATTGCCATTCTGACGGTGGCGACCATCGTCGGCCTCGCGTATCTGATGAACTACTCGGGCATGAACTATACGCTGGGTCTTGCCGTGGCATCGGTCGGGCCGTTCTTCCCGCTCGTCTCGGCGTTTCTCGGCTGGGTCGCCGTGTTCCTGTCCGGCAGCGACACCTCGGGCAACGCGCTGTTCGGCAACCTGCAGGTGGTCGCGGCGAACCAGATCAATCTCAATCCGGTGCTGATGGCGGCGACCAATTCGTCGGGCGGCGTGATGGGCAAGATGATTTCGCCGCACTGATATTTTTTCGCGCTTTGTCCCGCTTCTTGCGGTCTCTTTCGGCGGGCCTCCTATCGATACGGGCGCGGTGCTAAGGAACCTCTGCCAAACTCCCGATCCTGGCACCTGATTGGACTATCCTGGAAAGAAGAGAAATTCAAGGACATCTTCGATGATACAACTTGGTCTTGATCTGGATCTTTCAACGAAACGTACTCGCAA
>LFJH01000117.1 GCA_001189335.2 Candidatus Paraburkholderia schumanniana | reverse complement strand
ACTCCTCGCGATGCTCCCGCACCATACGGACTGCACGTTCCCGGACTTCAGCAGAAAATTTGTTCGACTTGTTCATGGCTCCATTCTCTCAAGAGTTGGAGCCTCCACCAAATCCGGGGCGGTTCAATATCACCACGCGCGTCATGTTGCCGGAACAGGATTTGTCCGGCGGCAAGCTTGAATTCGCCCTCGTTCCCGGCCTCATTCGCGAAGTGCGTTTTGCCGAGCCGGTCTCATGGGGCACGTGGAAAAGCGCCTTTCCGACGCGGCCCGGCGAGGTGCTCAATCTGCGCGACCTTGAGCAAGGTATCGAGCAGATGAAGCGCGTCGCAAGCCAGAACGTGGACATGAAGATCGAGCCAACTAACGTACCAGGCGAAAGCGACGTCGTGCTAACGGGTCAAGCGCGCCAAGCCTTGGAGCCTCGTCGCATCGATCGACAACTCGGGCAGCCGCGCGACGGGTAAACTACAGGGCAATCTCGCACTCGGCCTCGACAACCCGCTCGGCCTCAATGATGTCTTGAGCCTCGGCGCGAATCAGGACTTGTACATCGACGACAAGGGTCTCAGCTCGCACGGCTTCAACGGCTCCTACTCGGTGCCATGGGGCTACTGGACGGGAACGCTCTTCGGCTACACGAACACCTACTATCAGCAGATCGCGGGCGGCGGACCAGACCTTCGTGTCAAGCGGCAACTCGCAAACTGCCGGGTTCAAGCTGGCGCGCGTGCTACGTCGCAGCCAGAACGAAGTGTTCAGCGCGTATGCGCAATTGTCCAAGCGCTTTGGCGCGAGCTTCATCGAGACGACCGAGATTCCGCTCCAGCATCGCAACAACACCTTTATTGAAGCCGGACTGACCGACCGCCATTACTTCGGCGGCGCGCAGTTCGACGGCGCGCTCGCGTATCGGCAAGGCATCGGCGCGCTGGGCGCGACGCCGGACCCCTCGCCCGATGCCTACCGCCCACGCCCGCGACCAAGCCAAGCGCGCCGACGTATCGCTATCGCATGGCGGTACTCGACATGAATCTGTCGGTGCCGTTCGCCGTGGCGCATCAACCCTTGCGCTACGTGACGACGCTGCACGGCCAATACACAGCCGATACGCTGTTCTACGTTGACGACTTGACGATCGGCAGCCGCTACACCGTGCGCAGCTTCGACGGCGAAACGATGCTCGCGGCCGAGCGCGGCTTCTACTGGCGCAACGAGCTGCAAGCGCCGCTCGGACAGACGCGCCATTCGCTCTATGCCGGCGTGGACTACGGGCGCGTCTTCGGGCCGAACACGGCCTTTCTCTTGGGGACGCAGCTCGTCGGTGCGGTGTTCGGCATTCGCGGCGCCGCGCCGTCGCGATGGGCCGGGTTGAGCTACGAGCTATTCGCGGGCACGCCGCTTTACAAGCCGTCGGGCCTCTCGACATCGCGTGTCACAGTCGGTTTTCAGGTGACGTCCCAACTCTGATTTCAGACCTTACTGGTTCATGGCACGACGCAAGCGCTGAATGCTCGACGTGGCCGGGGTCTACCAATGGGTACACCAGGACGCGGCAGTGACCGAGAAAACTGCTTGGAATCAGTCGGACAGACTTGAAAAGTCACTTTCTTTGCACGGGACCAGAGTAGGCGCTAAAGCGCCAACTCTGGTCGACGGCCAACAAAGTGACTGCCGCCCCGCACAGGGGCAACGCCAATAGACCGACACGAAAACAGGATTTCACGAAAGCACAAGCAAGCGAACAAACAAAACACCCTTACACGAATGCAGGATCCCCCAACAAGCGCAGGCGAACCGCAAAAGAGCCCGCCCACGCGACTCGACACCCAAAAAACCCTTCAGGCACCGCCCACCGGCGATAACGCCCCCAACTTGTCCGCCGTCGTCTTCTGCAGCGCAATGATCCGCCCCATCGCCGCATGATTCGCCGTGGCCTCGTCGTACATCCTGGCGAGATCGCCCTTGAGCTGCGTGCGCGATTCGGCGTCGAGATAGACCATATGCCCCGACGGATAGAACGTCGCCGACAGGTTCTGCCGCACGGTCTTGTCGATCAGCGGCATCTGCTGCAAATCGATGATCGTCTGATAGAACGGCGTGACGAAGTCATACATCCCGTTGGCAGAAAGCACCTTCAGATCGACGTTCAGCGCCATCACCGCAGCAAGGTCTCCCGCCGTATAGAGAACGATGTTGCCCTTCGAATCGACGCCCATCTGCGCGCCCGTCGGGTCCGTATGCTTGAAATCCCAGTTCAGGAACGCCTGGTCGTTCAGATCGGTGAATGAAGACGTCGACGTAAACTTCAGCTGCTCGTTCAGATAGCTGTTCCACATCGTCGTGTAGACGCCGCTCACCGCCGTCATGGTCGGATCGTTGCCGCCCGAATTCGGGTCGATCTTTCCCGCGATGCCACTCGAAATCGCCGTCACGCGCCCGTCGTACGCACCAAGCGACTCGCCCTTCGACTTGAGCAACGTCGTCAGAAAGAGCGAATTGCCGCGGCTGTCATATGCCGCGATGTCCAGACTCCACGCGAGCAGCGTCGCCTTGTCGATGCCCGTGTACTCCGAAAGCGTCTCCACCACTTCGTCGTCGGTCTGCGGAAACTTGCGCAGCGCCTTCAGATAATCCGTGCGCGCGAACTCGGCAACTTCCTCCGCGAAAGTCAGCAGATTGGTCGGCGTCGGATGCACGCCGAGCTTCTTGTGATACCAGGCATCGGCGGCCGCGGTCGGCAGCGCGCCCACCGGATTGCCCGCCTGCCGGTAATCGAGAATCGACGACTGCAGCGTGACGCCGTTCAGGTCGATGCCGTCCTCATGCAGCTTGTAGGCGAGCACGCAGCTGCGCGCCGTGCTGTACGACTCGCCGAACAGGAACTTCGGCGAATTCCAGCGATTGTTCTTCGTCAGATAGCGCTTGATGAACTGGGCGATCGAACCCGCGTCCTGGTCGACACCCCAGAAATCGCGGTTCTTGTTCGGCGCGATCGCGGCGGAATAGCCCGTGCCCACCGGATTGATGAAGATCAGGTCGCTCCGGTCGAGCAGGCTGTCCGGATTGTCTTCCATCTGATACGGCGCGGGCGGCGTGAAGCCCGGCATCGTCGTCTTGATGCGGCGCGGCGCAAACGAGCCGAGCAGCACGAACACCGACGACGATCCCGGACCGCCGTTATAGAAGAACGTGACGGGCCGCGCTTCCTCCTTCGCACCGTCCTTCATGAACGCGACGTAGAACATCTTCGCGTTCGGCTTCGAGCTGCTCGGGTCGACCGTCACGAGATGCCCGACGGTCGCCGTATAGGCGATCTTCGCGCCGCCGATCGCCACGCTGTGATGCGTGATCGCCGCGTTCTCGTCCGCCTCGCTCGCCTGAATCGCATCGTCGGGGCCGTTGCCGTAGGCGACCGGATCGAAGTACGGCTGGTCCTTCTTCGCCGTCGTGCTCGTTTTCGGCACCTTCTTCGCCGGGGCTTTCGCGGCGGTCGCCATCGTCGTGCCTGCCGTTTCTGCCGTGGCTGCCGTGCCTGCCGCGTTTGCGGGTTTGCCGCTCCCTGCCAGTGGATCGGAGTTCATCGTCGTCGTTCCAGAATCGTCGTCGTGGTTGTTGTTCACTGTCCTACGCCTTGCTTCGGCGCTGCGCGGGCTTGAGCGCCGCGGCGATCTTCGCGCCGTCCGGACTGCCCATGCCGGTGCAGGCGTCCCAGCCCGCCGCGGCGGAAAAGCTACCGTTGTTGCCCTGCGTGATGTCGCGGAACGCCGTCTTCATCGTGTAGAGCTTCGGATTGACGAAGCCCGCCGGCGATGCGTTGATCGCGTTGATGCGGGCGATCAGCGCCGCCCACAGCGGCGCGACCGCGCTCGTGCCGCCGACGACCGTCTCCTCGCCGTCGATCAGCACTTCGTAGCCCGTCTGCGGCGATGCATCGCCCGCGACGTCGGGCACGCCGCGCTTCGCGAGCACCGCCCGCATGCCGTTGCGCATGACCGAAAGCCCCTGCTGCCAGACGGGCCGCGCGAATACATCGGACACGCCGCCGCCCGCACCACCCTGGTCGCCGTCGTTCCAGACGACCTCCTGCGTGATGCCCGTCGCCGACGCCGACAGACTCGTGCCGCCGCAGCCAAGCACGTAGGGGCTCGATGCCGGAAAGTCGACGTGATCCGCGCCGTCGCCGACGCCATTCGAGGAGCCGCTGTCGCCCGACGCGGCGCAGACCGTCACGCCGAGCGCGGCCGCGCTTTGCAGCACATCGTTGAAAGCACTCATCGATTGCGATGACCAGATCGACTCCGGCCCGCCCCAGCTGATCGATATCACGGACGGCTTGTTGGCCGGATCGTGCAGCGCGCGATTGACGGCATCGACGAAACCGGCGTCGCTATTGGGCGCGAAGTACACGGCGATGCGCGCGCCCGGCGCGATGGCGCCCGCGATCTCGATGTCGAGCGTCACTTCGCCGTCCGGACCGTTCGGGTTGCCGGTCGGCGCGTTCTTCGCGTTGTCCACGCCGCCCGCCACGACCTGCGGCGCCTTCACGCCGAGCTTCGAAAAATACGCGAAGAGGTCGGCGGCACGATAGCCGCCGCCCAGCTCGATGATCGCGATGCACTGGCCGGCGCCGTCGCCGTCGGGGAAGTCGTAGAGGCGCGCGAGATCGACCGGCGTGAACGACGCGGGCGTCATGCCGCGCGCCGGCCTGAACGGCGGACGGAAGCGGAAATGCGGACGCGCCTGGGGCTTGCTGTCGAGGCCGAGTACGGCGGTGACTGCTTCGTCGATGTCCTCGGGCACGTTGACGGGCCCGGTGCGGCCACGATATTCGCCGATGTTGTGATGTTGAAAACGTTCGAGCTTGACATCGAAAGCCTTCTGGAACTGATCGATGGTGCCCTTCAGCACGACGCTGCGCGTCTCGGTTTCCGCGCGCACGACCGTCAGGCCGTACTGCTTGGCGAAGGCCTTGACCTTGTCGATGTCTTCCTCGGACGCGGTGAAGCGCTTGTCGAATTCCTCCCGCGAGACGACTTGCGCAGGCTCCTCGCCCGCGTCGATGCGCGCCATCATCTGCCTGAAGCCGGCTTCGTCCTTGCGCCGCAGCATCACGATCACTTCGATCTCCTCGCAAGGATCGCACGCGCCGATGCCTTTCGCGCCTTCGGGATGAATCTTGTCGCCGCTGCCGCTGACCGGTTGCTTCGCCATGGTATCGATACTCTTCGTTGGCCGTGAAGTTAAAAGGTTCTCGATCCTGCCGCTTCCGCGCATCCGGCGCGCGTTTCGCGTTGACTCGCGCAGCACGCCACTTATCGTCTTATTTTCCGGCGCGAATGCAATTGCTCGGACCGTTGACGAAAGGATGCAGTTCCGGCGGGACAAATGCTGTCCAGTCTTCACCGGCTTGTCCCGGTCAATCCGGCGCCCGCGGGCGCGAGTCCGAAACGCTCCATCAGCCGACGTGCATCGAAAGGCGCTCGCACTTTCTGGTCGTTGTCGAAGTAGCAGAAGACGTCGCGCGCGACGCGCGGACGCGGTTTCGTCGACGAGATGAGGCGCGCGTCGTCGATCTGTCCGCCCGCCGCCCAGCGTTCGATGCGCCGCGCCCACCCGTCCAGCGCCTCGTCCTTATAGCTGCCGCCGTACAAGGTTTTGGTGCCGTGCAGCCGCATATACACGAAATCGGCAGTCAGATCTTCCGCGTATGGCCAGTCGGCGACCGAATCGGAGACGACGAGCGCCGCTCCGTGCCTGCGCAGGAGGCGCACGAATTCGTCGGTGCAGAAGCTCGGATGGCGAATCTCTACCGCGTGCCGCAGCGCGCGCTTTCGGCCCGGCTCGAACCACGGCTCTTTGACGTGCGTATCGTGACCTTGAGCAAAGCGCGCCGCGGCGACGGTATCGGCGACGGTATCTTTCGGCAGCAGGTCGAGAAAGCGCCCGAAGGAATCCGGACGGAAGGAAAAGTTCGGCGGAAACTGTCAGAGAAAGGGGCCGAGCTTCTGCCCGAGCGCGAGCACGCCCGAGGCAAAGAAATTGGCCATCGCGGAAATCGCGGTCTCGTCGCGAAAGCGCAGCATGTGCGTCAGATAGCGCGGCCCCTTCACGCTGAATATGAAGTCCGCCGGGGTCGCGTCGTGCCAGGCGCGATAGCTCGCCACACTTTGCAACGAATAGTGGGAACCGCTGATCTCCACGGTCTGCACCGCCCGCGACGCGAACTCGAGCTCGCGCGTCTGCGCGAGCTTCGGCGGATAGAAAACGCCCCGCCAGCCTTCGTAGCGCCAGCCCGAAATGCCGATGCGGATGCGCCCGGACATCGCGCGCGCCTAATGCGGCCGTTCCTCGTCGTACTCCGGACGCGCGCCGCGCGGCAGCCAAGGCTCGCGATGCCTGCACCACAGCTCGTAGTCCGGCTCGAAGAGGTCGGTTTCATCGAACGCGCCGATGGGCAGATCGATCTCATCGCGCGACACGAACTCCATGTACGCGACCGAACCGCAAACCGGGCAGAAGTGCCGCCGCCCTTCTTCGGAGCTGTGCCAGGTCGAGAGGCGTCCGCTCATCGTCACGTCGCCGCGCGGGTAAATCGCATAAGCTCCAAAGGCGGAGCCGTGCACCTGCCGGCAGGTCATGCAATGACACATGCCGACGCGCTTCGGCTTGCCTGTCGCGCGAAAGCGGAAAACACCGCAGGCACATCCGTCTTCATGAACCGCTGACGTCATCTCATCGCGCTTCTGAACGTTCATCGATCTCTCCTGCAGTTGAGGACGCGCGGGCACGCTGCCGCACCTCGTGGTTTGTTACGATAACCCTTCACGATCGGAGATGGCACTATGAGCACATCGAGCACGGCCGGCACCACGAGCACCTTGTCCCTCCTGAAGCTCCTTCCTGCCGCCGGGTCCGAGTTCGGTCCCGCCGCATCCGACCTAGTCGCCCACGTGCTGTCGCACAGCCGCTTCGATTCCGCGGCGAACGCGCACGCGCCGCGCGAAACGTTCCACGGCGTCACCCCGTGGACGACGTCATGAACGACGAATACGTCTTCCCGCTCGGGCAGACCGGCCAGTCGATCGTGCTGACCGGCTATCGCATCGCCGCGGGCTTCATCGCCGAGCGCGCCGCCGACGAATGGCTCGAACTCGCGCACAAGGAGCGCCTCGCAAGAGGCTTGCCTGCCGCGCCGCAGGGCAGCGAGCCGCATCTCTCGCCCGATCCGGCCGAGGCCGACCAGCTGCTCGACCGCGCGTACGAATGTGCGCAGCGCATCCTCGATCCGGCCGCGGGCGAATCCATCCTTTCGCTCTTCGAGGTCCACTATCGCGGCGGGCGCGAGTTCCTGCGCCTTACCTGGGAAAGCCTGCCGGAAGATCTAGGGAACCTCTGCACAACTCGATTTCAGAGCGCTGACGTTTTACGCTTCGCATCGTATCGATCGCGACGATGGCCTGCGGGTGATTAGTCAACTTTTGAACCGTGGCGGCCTCGTTTTCTGA
>LFJH01000116.1 GCA_001189335.2 Candidatus Paraburkholderia schumanniana | reverse complement strand
GGCCGCAGGCCCGTGCGCAACGCCCAGGTGGGCAAGAAATGCAGGCGCAAAGCTTCACTCACGATGCCCCCGCCTCTGTTTGCGACCGAATCGATGAATACAACGGCTTGTTCAGCGTTGCCTTAGGCGCCACGCCGCGATTGCTTGAGCGACGCAGACCACACCATCGCGGGCTGTTCGACGGCGAAATGGAATCCGAACGCGATACATACCGCGACTGCGGTGAAGCCGAACGAAGCCCAGATATCCGTTTGCAGCGCGGACCTGAAGAACACCGATCCAAGCAGCACGAATACCGGCAGATGCACGACGTAGAGCGAGAAGCTGAACTCGCCGAGCCACGACAAGCCGCGCATAGCGAGCGTCTCGCGAATGGGCTTATCGAGCGCGCCGAACAGATACACCGCGAACGCAACGGCCCAGAGCTGAAACGCGGCATATTGCGCGAGACTGAAGGCGCCGCATCCGATGAGCGCGATCAAGCCAGCAGCAAGGCCAGTGCGCGGCCACGACTTGACGCCAAGCGCCTTGGCCTCCGCGATCCACGCCCCCCAACGTCCACGCGAACCAGTACGAAGTGAACACGACGATCTGGTGCCGCTCGAAAAGCAGCGCCGAGCCGATATTCATGATGCCCACGAATACCAGCACGCCACGCATCCCGACTCGCCTCCGCAGTGCGATCAACGGCGGATACACGAGATAGAACTGCACCTCGATGGAAAGCGTCCAGAGCGCGCCATTCGAGCCGAACGTCTTTCCCGCGATGCCTTGCAGAGAAAGCAGATTGACGAGGAACGCGTGCAGGTCGAAGGGATTGATCTTCCAGCTCGCGGGCTGGAACGTCGCGCTCAGCGAATCGAGCGCGAATGTAAGCAGGAGAGCCGCAATCAATACCGGATAGATCCGTGCAAACCGTCGCAACAGGAAATTCGTGCTGTCGAGCGGGACGAAAGGATCGGCAATCAGCTTGCGCGCCATTGCGCGATGAATGCAATACCCGCTGATGACGAAGAAGATCGGCACACACGCCGATCCCCACGCGACCGGAAACGTTAAATAGCTGATAACGGCATTCGCGTCGAAACCATGCACCGTTCGATGAAACTGCTGCATGCCGATCCACGTCACCTGACGGCAATGAAAATACGCAACGAGCAGGGCGGCGATACCCCGCCACGCATTGATAGCGATACCCCTGTCATCGGGAATCACGCTGGTTCGTTGCGCGTCGGATGCCGCGAATACGGAGGAATCGCTCATGGATATGGCCAGGCTCGCCAAGAGGATTGAACGCATCTTAGAGTAGCTGCCATTGCACGCCTAACTAAAAAATGGCCAGAAATGCGCGCATTATTTATCGATTTTTTTCTAATACGTTGATTCCCATCTAAAGCCGAATGGATGCCGATCATGGATATGCATGCAATTGCCGGCGTGGCCGTCCTGCTCGTTCTCGTGGCTGCCTCCGCGTATCGCGACGCGCTCCGCAACGATCCTTTGAGTCCGTTGCGCAAGCGCGGCGCGAATCGCGCTTCGACGGCGCAAATGGAAGAAGCGGACTAGCGACGCGTCGAATCGAACCGGCCGGTCAGTGCCGGAATGCAAAAAGCGGGGACATTTCATTGCCAATTTCGATCTGGAGGGAGGAGTCATGCTCAAGGTGACCAAGGCGGTATTTCCGGTCGCGGGTCTCGGCACACGTTTTTTACCGGCGACCAAGGCGAGCCCCAAGGAAATGCTGCCAGTGGTCGACAAGCCGCTCATTCAATACGCGGTGGAAGAGGCCATTGCTGCGGGCATTACGGAGATGATCTTCGTCACCGGCCGCGGCAAGCGCGCGATCGAGGATCACTTCGACAAGTCCTACGAACTCGAAGCCGAACTCGAGGCGCGCAACAAGGCGGCATTGCTCGATGCGGTGCGCAGCATCAAGCCCGCGAGTGTCGATTGCTTCTACGTGCGTCAGCCCGCCGCGCTCGGCCTCGGTCATGCGGTGATGTGTGCGGAACGCCTCGTCGGCGAGCATCCGTTCGCCGTCATTCTGGCGGACGACCTGCTGCACGGCGAGCAGCCCGTCATGAAGCAGCTCGTCGAAGTATTCGATCACTATCACAGCTCGGTGATCGGCGTGGAACGCATCGCGCGCGAGGACAGCGCATCGTATGGCGTGATCGAAGGGCGCGAGTGGGAAGAGGATGTCATCAAGATGTCGGGGCATCGTCGAAAAGCCGCAGCCCGCGCTCGCGCCTTCGAATCTCGGCGTCGTCGGGCGTTATGTGCTGATGCCCAGCATCTTCGAGCACTTGCGCAACACGCGGGCGAATGCCGGCGGAGAGATTCAACTCACCGACGCCATCGGCTCGCTTCTCGCCGACGAGCAAGTGCTGGCCTATCGCTACTACGGCACGCGTTTCGACTGCGGCAGCAAGCTCGGGTATCTGAAGGCAACGGTCCAGTTCGCGCTCCGGCATCCCGAAGTGCGCGAGGAGTTTGAGGAATATCTGCGCGCCGAAGTATCGGCGCTCATGCCGAAGCTGATCGGCGCGCAGAAGGCGCAGTCGGAGCCGATGTCGAACGCGATGTAACGGACGGTGCAAGAAGGCGCGGGCGAGCGCTGCGAATTCGGGATTCGACGCGGGCGGATACAATGCGGCGGCGCGCGGTCATCGCGCGCCTAGCCGAGGCTCTCCGATCCAAGTCATGAACAATTCGCAACGGGCTGTTCTTCTGGGCCCGCTTCTCAAGAGCGTATCGCGTTCGTTCTATCTCACGCTGCGCATCCTGCCGGTGGACATGCGCGACCCCATCGGGCTCGCATATCTGCTCGCGCGCGCGGCGGACACGATCGCCGACACGTCGCTGATCTCGCCGCAACGCCGTCTCGAACTGCTGCTCTCGTTGCGCGCGCAGGTGAACGGCACACGCGACGACGGCGCGCTCGCGCGCATCGCCGGTGAGGTCGCGGGACAGCAGGCGCAGCCGGACGAGCGCACGTTGCTCGAATCGTTGGGTGCTGCGCTCGCGATCCTGCCGCAACTGAGCAGCGAGGATCAGGCCGCGGTGCGTGACATCGTCACGAGGCTCACCACCGGCATGGAGTTCGATCTGCGCACGTTTCCCGACGAGACATCGGGCGAAATCGTCGCGCTTAAGAAATTCGGCGAGCTGGACCGCTATACATATCTGGTCGCGGGATGCGTCGGCGAGTTCTGGACGAAGATGACCTACGCGCACATGCCCGGCACGCTGAAGGCCGCGCCCGACACGATGCTCGCGCTCGGCGTGCGCTTCGGCCGTGCGCTGCAGATGACCAACGTGCTGCGCGACTGCGCGCGCGATCTGCGCATCGGCCGCTGCTATCTGCCCGAATCGATGCTCGCGCGTCACGGCCTGACGCCGAAGGATCTCTTGCAGCCGGCGACGTCCGCGCGCGCGCGGCCCGTGCTGTTCGAACTGTTGGGCAAATCGATCGCGCTGTATCAGGATGCGATCGACTACACGCTCGCGATTCCATCGAGTGCCGTCCGCTTGCGCCTCGCCTGCCTGTGGCCGATCATGATCGGCCTCGACACGCTCGTGCTGCTCTCGCGCAACGACGCATGGCTCGACCCGGACCGGATTTCGAAGATCCGCCGCAACGACGTGTACGGCATCATGGCAGCGTCGCTGCCGATGGTGGCGTCCAACGGCTTGCTGCGCGCATGGGCTTCACGCCGGGTGCGGGCGATCGAAGCGGAAATCAGCGTCGCAACTCGGCCATGATCCGCTCAGCGAGAAAGTCGCAAGGGGGCGTTTCGACGCCGCGCTGCGCGCCAGCACAACTTCGAGCGTGCCGATGTCGGGCAGGCCTGCGCCGGCCCGAGCAGCGTGAAATGCGCGGGCACCGCACATTTCGCGAGCGGCGTGACGGCGAGTCCGGCTTCGGCCATCGTCAAGAGACCGAGCAGACTCGGGCTTTCATACGACGTGCGATAGCCGATGCGCGCGCGTTCCAGGCTGCGGATCGCGTTCTCGCGCGCGACGCTGCTCGGCAGGAAAACGGCGATCGGCAGCGGCCGCTCCTTCCAGATTTCGGTGGCGCCGGGCGCGGCGGCCCAGACCATCGGCTCGTGACGCAGGAATTCGCCGGAAAGCCCCTTCACGCGCGTCGCGCAGACGAGATCGACCGTGCCGTCCTTCACCATCGGCGCGAGCGCGACGCTCGGCAGGCCGACCACCTGAATTTCGACCTTCGGATACGTCGCGGAAAATTTCTTGAGGATGTGCGGAAAAAGCGACGACGCGTAATCGTCCGGCACGCCGATCACCACGCGCCCGGTCACGTCCGGCCGCACGACGGCCGCCCAGGCCTCGTCGCGCAACGCGATCATGCGGCGCGCATAGGTGAGCAGTACCTCGCCGTCCTGCGTCGGCACCACGCTGCGCGGCTTGCGCACGAACAGCGCCTTGCCGAGTGCGGTTTCCAGCGTCTTGATCTGCATGCTCACCGCCGATTGCGAGCGGTGCACGAGCTCCGCCGCGCGGCTGATATTGCCCGTGTCCGCGACGGCGACGATCATCGAGAGAACATCCAGGTCGAGCGCTTTCATGATTCGAACTGGAGCGTTTTGTATCAGAAATTCTGAACGATTCTATCAAAATTATGCGATTTTCTTTTGCTTCGCCGCGGCGCATAGTCGCATCAAAGGAGCGAATCCATGAACGCGCGAACTGATCTTCCCGTCCTCACCGCTGTGCAAGGCCTGCCTGAACCGTCGTTCGCCACGACGGCGTCGGGCATTTCGGTGCCGTATATCGAGTGCGGCGAGGGCGAGCCGCTGGTGCTCGTGCATGGGTCGCTGTGCGATTACCGCTACTGGAGCGCGCAGGTCCTGCCGCTCGCGAAGCAGTTCCGCGTCATCGCGCCGAGCCTCTCGCATTACTGGCCGGCCGTCGATGCCTTTGTGCAAGGTGAATTCGGCTGGGAAGCGCATGTCGCGGAAATGGCGCAGTTCATCGAGGCGCTCGATCTCGCGCCGGTGCATCTCGTCGGGCACTCGCGCGGCGGCTGCGTCGCGTTTCATCTGGCGCGCGAATTTCCCCGTCTCGTGAAGACGCTCACGCTCGCCGATCCCGGCGGTCCGTTGCAAACCACGGCGCAGGCCGTGCCCGCTACGCTGCCGCCCGCCACCAACGCGTTGCGGGCGCGCGTCGCCGATCTGATCGAGCAGGGCGAATTCGACCGTGGTCTGGAGATGTTCGTCGATTCGGTCAGCATGCCGGGCTTCTGGAAGAAGAGCACGGAAAGCTTCCGCCGCATGGCACTCGACAACGCGCTCACGCTGCCGAAGCAGTTTCGCGATCCGCTGTCCGCCTACACACGCGAAGCCGCGCGCGACATCGCGACATCAAGTGCCGCACGCTGCTCATCGACGGTCAGAAGAGCCCCCGCATGTTCCGGAGCAACGTCGAGAAGCTCGAGGAGTGGATCGAGTTCTCGGAACGCCAGACGATCGCAGGCGTATCGCACGGGATGAACGTCGCGAGTCCCGGCGTGTTCAATCGCGCGGTGCTGGCGTTCGCCGGATCGTGGTAAGCAAAAAGCGGCTTATCGCAGCTTCCAGATGATCGCCGAGATCGTGCCCTGGTCCTGGAACACATTCACGACGTCAGGCACATTGGCGATCGGTACGTTGTTTACGATCATCACGAACGCGAGCCTACGTCCGCTTTTCGCATCGACATAGCCGGCCAGCGCCTGTCCCTTCAGCGTGAGCACCGACTGACCATTCGCTCCGGTCGAGCCGGTCGCGTACGTCCCCGTCTTCGCATACACCTTGCCTTTCGCGCCAGCGAGCGTGGGATCGCTTTCGAAGCCGGTCGTGCTCGCGAGCGAGCCATCGACGCTGAGGAAGGGTAGTGCATGCACATACGCCGGGTAGGCCGCGCGGCCGTTCATGGCGCGCAGCATCGCGATGACCGCGATCGACGTCGCCGTGGTCTCGCCGCCGCCGCTGCCGTCGATGAAATGCGTCTGATCCATCGGCACGTTGTACGACGGTCCCGAGAGCGTCGCGTGTTCCGCCGCCAGAGCGCTGTCCAGTGTCGTCGCGCCGTTGCTGGCGACGCCGAACAGCATGAGGCTCGTGTCCGCGCCGATGTTGTAGCTGACCTTCAGGACCCACTTCGCGTATTGATCGAGCGTCTGCGACGTGAGCTGCGCCACGCGCGTATTGGAGGAATACGAGTTCCTGGCAGGCAGCAGCTGCACCGGATTGGTCTCGATGGTGGGTGCGGTCAGCGCGACCCCCGCGCGCGCCAGCGCCTCGACGAACACCGTGCGCGCATAGCCTCGACGAACACCGTGCGCCCATAGTTCTGCGGCTGCGTGATGCGGAACGTGCGGATGACCGGAAAGCTGGGCACGATCGGCGGCACGAAATCCGCGGGAATCGAACCGCTCAGCGAGCCGATGCACGGAAGCGTGCCGAAGCAGGCCGGTTCTTCGAGGACAAACTTGATTTCCGCGTCCGTGCCCGCGGCGCCAGTCTTCAGCGAGGATTGAACCGTGAACGCGGATGACTTCGGCCGGTAATCCACTGGCGTCGCCGAGCCCGCGCTACCCTGGCCGATGATCGTGTCGATCACGTCGTCGTTGACGAAGATCGGCCGCACATTGAATTCGTCGCGGAAGTTGAAGGGATCGAAGAGCCGGTCATCGATGACCACATCTCCGTTGATCTTCCTGATGCCCGATGCTGCTACCTGTGCGGCGAGCACGTTGTAGCCGGCGACGGGGTCCGGAGCGGTGAGCTGCGCGTTGCCGAGGCTGTTTGCCTCGTTGTGATCGATGTTGGTCTAGGCGAGCGTGCCATCGGGATTCGTGCGGCCGCCCATCGACATGTCGCCGCTCGCGACCAGTACGAGGTTGCCGTTGAGCGTGCCGCTCGCATCGACGGCGCCGATGCGATAGCCCGGTGTCTGAAACCGATATTGCGTACCGTACTGATCGAGCGTCGCGCCGAGCGAAAACAGCTTGCGCACCGAACCGATATAAAGCTGCGCGTTCGAATTCATGTCATAGACGACATCGCCCGAATTCAAGTCGACCACGCGCAGCGTCCATGTCGAGCTCTGATACATCGGCTTTTGCATGACCTGGATGATTTCGTCCGGCACGGATGTATTCGTCGAATCCGAACCGCCGCAGGCAGCCATGGATGCGGCCAGCGCGCCGGCAAGAACCAGAGCGGCAAGGCGTGCCGAACTTCCTGAGAGCGGGATCATGATGCATCTCCGATTGAATGCACAATCGCGCTCCGCACGGAGCGAACAACCATACGTCGGGACTGCCTCACAGCGCAGACAGGAAAATGTCGGCGCCCACACGGCGATTTAAGGGAGCGGGTCAGTGAATTAAGGCAACGCTGAACAAGCCGTTGTATTCATCGATTCGGTCGCAAACAGAGGCGGGGTCATCGTGAGTAAAGCTTTGCGCCTGCATTTCTTGCCCACCTGGGCGTTGCGCACGGGCCTGCGGCCCGCTT
>LFJH01000115.1 GCA_001189335.2 Candidatus Paraburkholderia schumanniana | reverse complement strand
AGTGATCAACTGGACGCGATCTACGATCGGATCGAACGTCTGAAGGCGGGCATCCGCGCGAAGGTCGAACACCCGTTTCGCGTGCTCAAGCGGCAATTTGGCTACACGAAGACCCGGTATAGGGGGGTGATGAAAAATACTGCGCAGATCACAACGCTGTTTGCGCTGGGCAATTTGTGGATGGCACGCAAGGCCTTGCGAAGCGCTTGAAATGCTTGAAGCGCTTGAGGATCGAAACGCGAGACTCAGAAAACGAGGCCGCCACGGTTCAAAAGTTGACTAATCACCCGCAGGCCATCGTCGCGATCGATACGATGCGAAGCGTAAAACGTCCAGCGCTCTGAAATCGAGTCGTGCAGATGTTCCTTAGATATTCGCCATAGCTGAATTGCGACTAATTTGCGTCGTCAACATTCATCCTACGGACTTTTGGATGTTGATCACCTGCCCATTTGGACAGGTGTGCGCGCTCGAGCACTTCATTAGATTCTCATCATAGCCAGGGAAAGAGCAAACGGCATTCGTGCTCAAACTCGCTTGAAGAACGTCGCTCAACCCTGAAAAAGGCGATCGAGGTACGGTAATCGTTTATACAGCTAAGGAACCTCGGCAAACCCCTGCGCATACCAGCGCCAACTAGTACGATTATTGAAATCAACAACCTCGGAACACCACGATGACGCAACTTCATACTGTTTTCCCGTCTTACCTTCGTTACTGAGCGAGCGGGCATTTGAAATTTCCATTGCCTATGATCAGGACCACGACGCATCCTTTATGCGAATGAACTTCGTCGTCGCGTTTTTTTGCCAGGGAACACGTGAATGGACCACTCCAGGGCCGATCGAGCATACGAAAGACCACTGATTGCATGCGGTCGTGAACAATACGAATGGGTCGTGCGCGCGCGCCAAGCGGCCGCATCGTCGCTGTCTGCTTGGGATGCGCAAGTCGAAATCCTGCTCGACGGCGCAGACAAAACGTCCAAGCTTTTCGATCGTGCAACAGCTCGATATGTGGAGCAGACGGGCGTACCGCTCTCACTCGAGCATGCTCGTGCGTTCCATGCAGCGACGATGCTGCGAGCAGTCGAGCACCATGCCGACACCTGCGATTGGCATCTCTTTTGCCGGTTGGACGAAATGCCAAGCGTCGGCGATTACGTCACGGGGCACGCGTTTCAGGAAAGCATGACGGCGGTCCGCTCGGGCGAGTGCGAAGTCCGCGTGTTCCTTAATGTGTGCCCTCATCGGCAGACGCAGATCTTTCAGGCCACCGGGTCGTTCGATTCGCGTCGGCACATTCGATGCCCATACCACGGCTGGACCTTCGACGTCGACGGACACTGCGTGAACGCGCCAGGGGCGCGACACGGCGAGTTCGGCGCGGACTTTTGTCAGCAGGCCTATTCTCTGTCAGGCATTCCAGCGATCGTCGAGGGCGGCGGCGTCCTCGTGCGCAAAGCGGTCTCGCGCGTCAGCCGTCGAATGGCGGCGCTGTACGAGCGCGTGTATTTCGCGTTTCCCGACGTCAAGAGGCCGTTCGTGCCAGACCGGTTCCGCGTGTTGCTGCGCATCGGCTTCGTCGCAGCCGAGATCCGCCGTGCGCGCGATCCGTCGATCCTGTCGGTGCTGCGCGCCGAGCTTCGCCAGCACTTGCTGACGTATCCGGACATTCCGGCGCACTACGCGTCGCTTGCGAAACGAAGCGGCGAGCCGACGATCGGCATCGCCGACACCAACGACCTCGGGCCTCGTCTCGCTAGCGGCCCGCTGCGCGAGACGGTGGCTACCTGGGTGTACGGTGACGCGGAGCTGCACGCGCTCGAAAGGGACGCGCTCATCCTGCCCGCCTGGCATTTCGTTGGCCACGTGGCGGAACTGGGCGATCGTGAACGCGCCTTGACACTCGACGTGTCGGGTGAGCGCGCGTACGTCTACCGCGGCCGAGACGGTGCAATACGTGCCGAGCGCCTTATTGACGTCGATCGCCGAACCGACGATCCGGCACGCCTGCGCGCATGCGGCGCGCTCGCGCCGATCGACGTCGATCTCTGGCAAGGGCTGATATTCGTGCGGTTCGCACCCGGCCGAGGCGGCGTCGCCGATATCTGGGAGCATGCGCGAATGCTGGCCCCGTACCGGATCGAGCGGATGGCGCCGCTCGTCGGCCAGGGTTGGTACGAGTTCTCCGTCGAAGCGGACGCGAAGATTCTCTGGGAGAACTTTCTCGAGATGTATCACTTCCCGGTGGCGCACCGAGCGATGATCCGCTTGTTCGAATTGTCGAGCCGATCCGACCTGCTAACGCTGCGCGAGCCGCAATCCACGCGACTGTCGCCCGTCGAAGCACGCTATCGCGACGCGTTGAAGTGCGGCGCGACGCACGGTACTGACGAGGAAGTGCGGCAACGTGCGATGGCCGACAACGACGCCGCCCTGTCGCGCCCGCTTCAGCTGACGGTGTTCGGCTCGATTCCCGAAACGGCGCAAACGGCGACGATGCTCGGCATCACGGTATTTCCCGATCATATCCAGGCGATGTCGTTCATTCCGGTCGGCCCGCGAGCAAGCCGCGTGATGATCCGCAGCTACGGCCATGCGGTTGACGGCGCGCTGGACGCCGCCCGGCAATGCAACATCGAGCAATTACAGATCGAGCTCGTCGAGGAAGACATCCAGCTCAACTACCGAAGCCAAATCGCGGCATCGACGCGCAGTTACGATCGGTGCGGTGTATTCAACGACATGGAAGTGAGCGTCGCGGATTTCCAGCATCTGCTGCGGCGCACGCTGCCAGTTACGCGCTACGCTCGACGCCCGCCCGACGGAGCGATCGCGCGCGTGAACCAAGCGCTCGGGCGGCGCGAGCGCAACGCAAGCCGGGCGTCTCAGAGCGATGGCGCGAAGGCAGGCCACCGCGCGTCAGCTTCAGCGTTCGTGTCTGTCTCAGCGTCGGCCTCCTGCGCCAGCAACGCCTGCGCCGCGGCGGCACCATCCGCCCAGCGACGCGACGCCGAAACGCCCGGCCCGCTGGATACGCCTGGCACGCTCGACGCACTCGACACTCCCGCATTCATCTATGACGAATGCACGCTGCGCGATGCATTGTCTTCGATGCGCGCGCTGCTTGGCGATACCGGCTGCCGCTTGCTGTATCCCTTGAAGCCGTTTTCGCATGCGGGCGCGCTCGAATGCATCGCGCCACACGTCGACGGCTTCGCCACGGCTTCGCCGTTCGAGGCCGCGTTTTCGCGCGCGCTCCTCGGCCGGGCCGGCTCGGTCCATTTCACGACGCCGGCGCTGCGCGAGCGCGACCTCGACGCGATCGTCGACAACTGCGACTACGTCGCGCTGAACTCGTTGTCGCAATGGAACCGCCTGCATGCCGCATTCGCAGGCCGTCTGTCGTGCGGCCTGCGGATCAATCCACAATATTCGGTCGTGGCCGACCCGCGATACGATCCGTGCCGGCCTCATTCGAAGCTCGGCGTGCCGCTCGATGCGATGGAGCGTGCCGTCGCTCACGATCCGCGCACACTGCAGGGCCTGCAGGGTATCCATTTTCACACGAATTGCGACTCCTCCGATTTCGGTCAGCTAGTCGAAACGATTGATCACATCGAAAAGCGGCTCGCGAGCACATTCGACGGTCTTGCATGGGTCAATCTGGGCGGCGGCTACATCGCGGACTATGCGCGCAACGTCGACCGGTTCCGCGCATGCGCGGCACGCCTGCGCGAGCGCTTCGGCGTCGCGCTGTTCGTCGAGCCGGGCGCGGCGATCGTGCGTACGGCCGGCACGATCGTCGCTTCCGTCGTCGACTTGTTCGACAGCGGTGGCACGTCCGTCGCCGTGCTCGATACGACCGTCAATCACTATCCTGAGGTATTTGAATATCAGTTTCGGCCGGACGTCGCCGGCCATCATCCGGCGCACGAGCACGCGTACCTGCTGGTGGGCGCGTCGTGCCTCGCAGGGGATTTGTTCGGCACCTATCGCTTCGACGCGCCGCTGAAGGTGGGCTCCCGCGTGGCGTTCACAAACGCCGGTGCCTATACGCTCGTGAAAGCGCATCGCTTCAACGGCATCAATCTGCCGACCGTCTATCGCAGGGACGAAATCGGCGAACTCGCCGTCGTCCAGCGTTTTTCCTACGAAGACTTCCTTCGCCAGAACGGAGGGCTTAACCATGCATGTCCATGAAAAGACGTTTTCGGCTTCCTGCCCGCTGGCAAGCGTGTCGCTCGATGATCTTCGCGAACTCACACGCGAGCAGCTCGAACCCGACGAGACGCCCGTGCGCTTCATCGTCACGCGCAGCGACGAACGTGGATTCGATTGCGAGATCGGCGTGCTGTCGAATGGCGAGATTCCCGATGGGATCCGGGCCGATGGATTGTTCAAATGCGAGCGGCGAACGCGCGGCGGCAGTGAATTCAACGTCGTGCTGATCGTGCCGACCGGCGTCGGCGCGGAAATTGGCGGCCACGACGGCGACGCGGGCCCCGTCGCGATGCTGCTGTCGTCAATCTGCGACCGCCTGATCACGCATCCGAACGTCGTCAACGCCGCGGACATCAACGAGCTGCCGGCGAACGGCCTCTATGTCGAAGGCAGCGTCATCTGCCGGCTCCTGCTCGGCCAGATCGGCCTTGAACCAGTGCGGGCGAACCGCGTGCTCGCGGTTGTCGGCTCGAATGAATGCCCGACCTTCGTCAACGCGGCGATCAACTCCGTCAACGCCGCGCGCGCCGCCTACGGCCTCGACTGCCCCCACGTATTGCATCTGGATCCTGGCATCCGCCTGACGAGCACCTATGCGTCGAGCGGCCGGGCGGCCGGTGTCGTCGAGAACCTGGACGCACTTATGGCGCTGCTCGCTGAGCATCGCGGCACATTTGACGCCGTCGCGATCGCCTCGCACATTCACGTTCCGGACGAATGTCGGACCGGCTACTATGAAGGCACGCTCGGCATGGTCAATCCGTGGGGCGGCGTCGAAGCGATGCTCACGCACACCATATCGACGCTGTTCTCGGTGCCGTCGGCGCACTCACCAATGTACGAAGACGCGCGATTCGCCATGCGAGATTACGGCGTCGTCGATCCGCGCATCGCGCCGGAAGTCATTTCGCTCACGTTCCTGCAGTGCATTCTCAAGGGCCTGAAGCGCGCCCCCCGCATCGTCGAGCTCGCGCGTGAGAGCGGCGTAGCCGCGACGGTATCCGTGTCCGACGTGTCGTGCCTCGTGATTCCCGAGGGCTGCGTCGGATTGCCGGTATTTGCCGCGCTGGCGCAACGTATCCCCGTCATTGCGGTGCGCGAGAATCGCAACGTTATGCGTAATGATCTTTGTAGCCTGCCGTGGGCACCGGGACAATTGTGCGTCGTCGACAACTATTGGGAGGCCGCGGGCGTCGTCGCCGCAATGCGCGCCGGCCTGAATCCCAACTCAGTCAGACGGCCGCTCAAGCCCGTCGACGTGCTGCGAGCGAGTACCTCGCCCGCCCACTGCGCCACGCCGATCACGGCCACCGCGAACGTGGCGTGACATGAACAGCGTCAAGTGTATCAATTTCTTGCCGATTGACAGACGCGACGCGCTGTCGTGTGAGGAGTTCGTCCAACAGTATGCGATGCCGGGAAAGCCGGTCGTGCTCACGGGCATCATGCAGGATTGGGAGGCCGCGCGGCTCTGGAATTTCGAATACTTCAAACGCCGCCACGGCGACGTGACAATTGCCGCTCGGTGCTCCGACGACTATGAGTGCACTATCACGATGCCGCTCGCCGATTACATCGACAGCCTCGGCGATCCGCATATGCATTTCTATCTGAAGGACTGGGTATTCGAAGACGACATTCCGGACTTGCGCACGCAGTACCGGGTCCCGCGCCACTTCGCGAACTGGGTGACGCAACTACCGGGCAAGTGGCAACCGAAATGGCGCTGGTTGTACATTGGCCCGGCTTCGTCAGCCTCGCATCTGCACGTTGACTTTCTGCTGACGAGCGCATGGAACGCCCTGTTCGTCGGCAGCAAGCGGTGGTTCGCCTATTCTCCGGATCAGGCGCAATACATGTATCGCGGAGCAGTCGACGCGTTTCGCCCCGACCTCGACCGCTTTCCGCTATTCACGCACGCGCGAGCGCACATTCATGTGCAGCGGCCCGGTGAGATCATGTATATGCCGGCCACGTGGTGGCACGCGGTCAGAAACGAAGAGCCCAGCCTTGCGCTGTCGGAGAATTTCATCAATGCTGTGAACGCGAGATATTTTCTGAAGCCGAGCGTGATCGCGCGGTTCTGTCGTTATGCGGATCATCCATTTTGGGTCAAATAACGCGCGTGCCGACACGCAGGGCCAGTCAGCCACAGCGCTACATGCTTACAAATCCCTTCGCTGGCGTCAAGTCAAGAGCCACGCCCAGCGCGAGAGGTTGGACATGTCGTGGGGCTTCCCCGAGGGCGAATGGCTGCTGATCCGCACGCTGGCTGATGGCCTCGAACGGGCTTATGGGCTGGGTGTGCCGTAAGCGCAAAAAAGAGCACACCTAGCGTCGTCGGCTTTTAAGAGCGACGATTGCGTCCGCAACGTACATTGCGGACGCAGACCATGAGCGATGATGAGTTTGACTTTCTGCCATTCCGAGTCATTCGAGAATGCTTCAACGGCAAACGAAGGTACGACCCTGACGGGAAGCGTCGACTGATTGAGGCGTGCTTGCGACCGGAGGCGTCAATTGCCGGGCTCGCACTCAGGGCCAGGTGAACGCAAACCAGCTTCACAAGTGGATAAGGCTACATGAGAGGGCAAACTCTGCTCGTGCAGCGAGAAACACGGTCGAGCCGTCAGCAGCGGCTTTCATCCCGGTCCTTGCTATCGAACCGGGCTCTACGCATCCCGCTCACGAGCCTGCGGCACTGCCGGCGCCAGCGAGTCCCAAGCACTCAGCGACTGTGTCGCGACCAACGGCACGCCTTTCAGCGAACCATGCCAAATGGGGGTAACAGTCGAACTTGAGTGTTCCCGGCACGATGCGACGCTTGTTACGGCGTTGATCGCTGCGCTGGGAGAGCGTTGATGTTTCGCCTTGATCCCGACCTTCGCGTCTACCTGCACCGCGAACCGATTGACTTTCGGGCGGGCATTAATAGCCTCACGCATTGGTTGAGCAGTCGATGCAGCTCGCCCCCCTTCGCTCGCGCCGTGTTCGCGTTTCATAATCGCAAACGCAATCGCGTCAAGCTCTTGTTGTACGAACGCTCGGGCTTCTGGCTGATGTTGAAACGCCTCAAGGCGGACCATTTTACGTGGCCACGCCGGAAGCAGGCCGTGATGGAGTTGACGACCGAGCAGTTGCATTGGCTTTTAGATGGCATCGACATCGATGCGGTACGGCGTCATCCGGCACGCGCGGCCGACGGCATCCATACGCAGGCCCGCGCGGAGGATTCGGACGGGCAGTGCCTGCTGGTGATCATCGGCGTGAACCCGAACGGCTGCAAGGAGCGAGTGGCGCTCAGCGACGGCTATCGCG
>LFJH01000114.1 GCA_001189335.2 Candidatus Paraburkholderia schumanniana | reverse complement strand
AGTGATCAACTGGACGCGATCTACGATCGGATCGAACGTCTGAAGGCGGGCATCCGCGCGAAGGTCGAACACCCGTTTCGCGTGCTCAAGCGGCAATTTGGCTACACGAAGACCCGGTATAGGGGGGTGATGAAAAATACTGCGCAGATCACAACGCTGTTTGCGCTGGGCAATTTGTGGATGGCACGCAAGGCCTTGCGAAGCGCTTGAAATGCTTGAAGCGCTTGAGGATCGAAACGCGAGACTCAGAAAACGAGGCCGCCACGGTTCAAAAGTTGACTAATCACCCGCAGGCCATCGTCGCGATCGATACGATGCGAAGCGTAAAACGTCAGCGTTCTGAAATCGAGTTGTGCAGATGTTCCCTAACAGAATTCATCGAGTGTAAACAGCCCCTTCGCTCATTTTGTTAAAGGTTCTAAGTCTAAGTATTTGAGGCCGCGAAGTAAGTTTCGCTTGCAAGACCGAGATTATTTGTTATAATTTCAGTCCTGCCTCTTTGTGGGAGCCCCGTCGCGGGCGAAATTTGGTGGGGGAAGCCGGTTCGGGCGCCAGCCTGAGTCGACAGATTCACCGGATTGCGATGGCGGGTTTCGTCTGCCGTTGCTGCCTGTTCTAACCCAAGCAGCCATTTGGCTGACGGGACCAAGACTGACCGGTTGTGCCATAGTGGTGCAATCGGATTAAGTTGGGAAAGATAAACCATGATCCAGACCGAAACTCGGCTTGAAGTGGCTGACAACACGGGTGCGCGTGAAGTCATGTGCATCAAGGTGCTCGGCGGCTCGAAGCGTCGTTACGCAAGCATTGGCGACATCATCAAGGTGACCGTCAAGGAAGCGACGCCGCGCGGACGCGTGAAAAAGGGCGAAATCTACAACGCCGTGGTCGTTCGTATGGCCAAGGGCGTGCGTCGCCAGGATGGCTCGCTCATCAAGTTCGACGGCAATGCCGCCGTTCTGCTGAATACGAAGCTCGAGCCGATCGGCACGCGTATTTTCGGGCCGGTGACGCGTGAACTGCGTAGCGAACGATTTATGAAGATCGTTTCGCTCGCGCCGGAAGTGCTGTAAGGAGTCGCGATGAACAAGATTCGCAAGGGTGACGAAGTCATCGTCATCACCGGCAAGGACAAGGGCAAGCGCGGCACCGTGCTGGCCGTTGCGGAAGACCGTGTCACCGTCGAGGGCATCAACCTCGTCAAGAAGCACGTGAAGCCGAACCCGATGAAGGGTACGACGGGCGGTGTGGAAGCCAAGTCGATGCCGCTGCATATTTCGAACGTCGCATTGGTCGACGCGAATGGCAAGGCATCGCGTGTGGGCATCAAGGTCGAAGACGGAAAGAAGGTTCGTTTCCTGAAGTCGACCAGCGCCACGCTCAACGCCTGACGCGGAGTTAAAAAATGGCTCGTCTGCAAGAGATTTACAAAGAAAAGGTTGTGCCGCAACTCGTCGAGAAGTTCGGCTACAAGTCCATCATGGAAGTGCCGCGCATCACCAAGATCACGCTGAACATGGGTCTTGGCGAAGCCGTCGCCGACAAGAAGATCATCGAGAACGCCGTGGGCGACCTGACGAAGATCGCTGGCCAGAAGCCGGTCATCACGAAGGCGCGCAGGGCAATCGCAGGCTTCAAAATTCGTCAGGGCTACCCGATCGGCGCGATGGTCACGCTGCGCGGTCAAGCGATGTACGAATTCCTCGACCGTTTCGTGACGGTTGCACTCCCGCGTGTGCGCGACTTCCGTGGCGTGTCGGGCCGTGCATTCGACGGTCGTGGCAACTACAACATCGGTGTGAAAGAGCAGATCATTTTCCCCGAAATCGACTACGACAAGATCGACGCGCTGCGTGGGCTGAACATCAGCATCACGACGACTGCGAAGACTGACGACGAAGCAAAGGCGCTGCTCGCCGGCTTCAAGTTCCCGTTCAGAAACTGAGGTTACCGTGGCTAAACTGGCACTGATCGAACGTGAAAAGAAGCGCGCGCGCCTGGCAGCCAAGTACGCTCCGAAGCGTGCTGAGCTGAAGGCTGTGATCGACGACGCAAGCAAGTCCGACGAAGAGCGTTACCTCGCGCGTTTGGCGCTGCAACAACTGCCGCGTAACTCGAACCCGACTCGCAAGCGTAACCGTTGCGCGATCACGGGCCGTCCGCGTGGCACGTTCCGCAAGTTCGGACTCGCACGCGGCAAGATTCGTGAAATCGCTTTCCGCGGCGAAATCCCTGGCCTGACCAAGGCGAGCTGGTAATAGGAGAAACATAAATGAGCATGAGTGATCCTATCGCCGATATGCTGACTCGCATCCGCAATGCGCAGATGGTCGAGAAGGTTTCGGTGACTATGCCCTCGTCGAAAGTCAAGGTTGCGATTGCGCAGGTTTTGAAGGACGAAGGTTATATCGACGACTTCGCGGTGAAGGCTGAAGGCGCGAAGACGGAATTGAACATCGCGTTGAAGTACTACGCTGGCCGTCCGGTGATCGAGCGCCTCGAGCGCGTCTCGAAGCCCGGCCTGCGCGTGTACCGCGGTCGCAACGAAATCCCGCAGGTCATGAACGGCCTGGGCGTTGCCATCGTATCGACGCCGAAGGGTGTGATGACCGACCGCAAGGCGCGCCAGACCGGCGTCGGCGGCGAAGTCATCTGCTACGTCGCTTAACGCCTAAGGAGAAGAAACATGTCTCGAGTAGGTAAAAGCCCGATTACGCTGCTGCAAGGTGCGGAAGTGGCCATCAAGGGCGACGTCATCACCGTGAAGGGGCCGCTCGGCACGATCTCGCAACCGGCCAACAAGCTGGTGAGCCTGACGAACGAGAGTGGCACGCTGAAGCTCGCTCCGACGGACGCAAGCCGGGAAGCGAACGCGATGTCCGGCACGATGCGCGCCCTGGTGGCGAACATGGTGCAGGGCGTCACCAAGGGTTTCGAGCGCAAGCTGACGCTGGTTGGCGTCGGTTATCGTGCGCAAGCGCAAGGCGACAAGCTGAACCTGTCGCTGGGTTTCTCGCATCCCGTGGTGCACCAGATGCCGGAAGGCGTCAAGGCGGAAACCCCGTCGCAGACCGAAATCGTGATCAAGGGGATCGACAAGCAGAAAGTCGGACAGACCGCAGCAGAAGTGCGCGGCTATCGTCCGCCTGAGCCGTACAAGGGCAAGGGCGTGCGCTATTCCGACGAGGTTGTGATCCTCAAAGAAACGAAGAAGAAGTAAGGGTGCGCAATCATGGATAAGACTCAATCTCGCCTGCGCCGCGCTCGTCAGACGCGTATCAAGCTCGCTGAGCTGCAGGTTCCGCGTCTGGCCGTGCATCGCACGAATACGCATATCTACGCGCAAGTGTTCTCGGCATGCGGCACGAAGGTCGTGGCAAGTGCCTCGACGCTGGAAGCCGAAGTGCGCGCTGAACTGGCCGACAAGTCGGGCAAGGGCGGCAACGTCAACGCCGCGATCCTGATCGGCAAGCGTATCGCCGAAAAGGCCAAGGCGGCCGGCATCGAATCCGTCGCCTTTGACCGCTCGGGTTTCCGCTACCACGGCCGCGTGAAGGCGCTGGCTGATGCGGCGCGTGAAGCCGGGCTCAAGTTCTAAGGGAAGAATTCGTCATGGCAAAGATGCAAGCGAAAGTTCAGACTGACGAACGCGACGACGGCCTGCGCGAAAAGATGATTTCGGTCAACCGCGTGACCAAGGTCGTGAAGGGTGGCCGTATTCTCGGTTTCGCCGCACTGACCGTGGTTGGCGACGGTGATGGCCGCGTCGGCATGGGCAAGGGCAAGGCGAAGGAAGTTCCGGTTGCCGTTCAGAAGGCAATGGAACAAGCCCGCCGCAATATGTTCAAGGTGCCCCTGAAGAACGGCACGCTGCAACACGAAGTGCACGGTAAGCACGGCGCGTCGGCGGTCCTCCTCGCTCCGGCGAAGGACGGTACCGGCGTGATCGCCGGCGGCCCGATGCGCGCAGTGTTCGACGTGATGGGCGTGCAAAACGTTGTGGCCAAGAGCCACGGTTCGACGAACCCGTACAACCTCGTTCGTGCGACGCTGGACGGCCTGCGCAAGCAGTCGACTCCGGCTGACATCGCGGCGAAGCGTGGTAAGTCCGTCGAAGACATTCTGGGCTAAGTAAGGTGGTCACCATGTCTGAAAAAACTGTCAAGGTTCAGCTCGTCAAGAGCCTAATCGGGACCCGCGAATCGCACCGCGCAACGGTGCGTGGCCTCGGCCTGCGTCGCCTCAACTCGGTCTCCGAGCTGCAGGACACGCCGGCAGTGCGCGGGATGATCAACAAGGTCTCGTACCTCGTCAAGGTCATCGCCTGAGCGCGACCCACGGATCCAAGGAGTTGAACATGGAATTGAATAACCTGAAGCCCGCAGAAGGCGCGAAGCACGCCAAGCGTCGCGTCGGTCGCGGTATCGGTTCGGGCCTCGGCAAGACCGCGGGCCGTGGCCACAAGGGTCAGAAATCGCGTTCGGGCGGCTTTCACAAAGTCGGCTTCGAAGGCGGTCAGATGCCTCTGCAGCGCCGTCTGCCGAAGCGCGGCTTCACCTCGCTGACGAAGGAGTTCGTCGGCGAAGTGCGCTTGGCTGATCTCGAGAAGCTGCCGGTCGACGAAATCGATCTGCTGGCGCTGAAGCAAGCGGGCCTGGTCGGCGAGCTCATCAAGAGCGCGAAGATCATCAAGACCGGCGAGATCACCCGCAAGGTGACGGTGAAGGGCCTGACGGCAACGAAGGGCGCCCGTGAGGCAATCGAAGCCGCTGGCGGCTCGTTCGCCGAGTAACGCGCTTTCGCCGTTACTAGCACTAGCATCGGAGAAGGTTCTTGGCTAACAGCCCGAGTCTCGCAAAAACCGGTCGAAGCGCGGCGAAATTCGGCGATCTGCGCCGGCGTGCAGTGTTCCTGCTGCTGGCGCTGATCGTCTACCGCATTGGTGCGCACATTCCGGTTCCCGGCATCGATCCGGACCAACTGGCGAAGTTGTTCCAAAGCCAGTCGGGCGGCATTCTCGGCATGTTCAACATGTTCTCGGGTGGCGCACTGTCGCGGTTCACGATCTTTGCGCTGGGTATCATGCCCTACATCTCGTCGTCGATCATCATGCAGTTGCTGTCGATCGTGTCGCCGCAGATGGAGGCGCTGAAGAAGGAAGGACAGGCAGGCCAGCGGAAGATTACGCAGTACACGCGTATCTTCACCGTGGTGCTCGCGACGTTCCAGGCGTTCGGTATCGCCGTCGCGCTGGAAAACCAGCCGGCTCTGGTGCTCGACCCCGGCATGGTGTTCCGTTTGACGACGGTCGTGACGCTGGTGACGGGCACGATGTTTCTGATGTGGCTCGGTGAGCAGATCACGGAACGGGGTCTCGGCAACGGCATCTCGATCATCATCTTCGGTGGTATCGCGGCGGGCTTCCCGAATGCGATCGGCGGTCTGTTGGAGCTGGTTCGCACCGGTTCGATGAGCATCATCTCGGCGATCATCATCGTCGTGCTGATCGCGGCGGTCACGTATCTGGTCGTGTTCATCGAACGCGGTCAGCGCAAGATCCTGGTGAACTACGCGAAGCGCCAGGTCGGTAACAAGATTTACGGTGGACAGTCGTCTCATCTGCCGCTCAAGCTGAACATGTCGGGTGTGATTCCGCCGATCTTCGCGTCGTCGATCATCCTCTTCCCGGCAACCATCCTGAACTGGTTCAGTTCGGGGACGCGCACCAACTGGTTCGCGAACACGCTGCACAACGTGGCCGAGGCGTTGAAGCCTGGTCAACCCGTGTACGTGCTGCTGTATGCGTTGGCGATCGTTTTCTTCTGCTTCTTCTACACCGCGCTGGTGTTCAACAGCCGAGAGACCGCCGACAACTTGAAGAAGAGCGGTGCTTTCGTTCCGGGTATCCGTCCGGGCGATCAGACTGCACGGTATATCGACCGCATCCTCACGCGTCTCACGCTGGCTGGTGCAATCTACATCGTATTCGTGTGCCTGCTGCCTGAGTTTCTGGTGTTGCGCTGGAACGTGCCGTTTTATTTTGGTGGAACGTCGCTGCTGATCATTGTCGTCGTCACGATGGACTTCATGGCTCAGGTGCAGTCGTACGTTATGTCGCAACAGTATGAGTCGCTGCTCAAGAAGGCTAACTTCAAGGGCGGCTTCGTCCCGATGCGTTAATAAGGACTATGGCCAAAGACGATGTAATCCAGATGCAGGGCGAGGTCATCGAAAACCTGCCCAACGCTACTTTCCGGGTGAAATTGGAAAATGGCCATGTTGTCCTGGGGCATATTTCCGGAAAGATGCGGATGCACTACATCCGCATTCTGCCGGGCGACAAGGTTACGGTTGAATTGACGCCTTACGATCTGTCTCGTGCACGGATCGTGTTCCGGGCGAAGTAATTTGAAAAAAGGGTAATATCATGAAAGTGATGGCATCGGTTAAGCGCATTTGCCGCAATTGCAAGATCATCAAGCGCAAGGGCGTTGTGCGCGTGATTTGCAGCTCTGATCCGCGCCACAAACAGCGTCAAGGCTGAACGCCGCGCTTTTGCTTGCGCTTTTTGTTTGAGGAAAAACAATGGCTCGTATCGCAGGGGTTAACATCCCGAATCACCAGCATACCGAGATCGGCCTGACGGCAATCTTCGGCATTGGTCGCACGCGCGCCCGCGGCATTTGCACCGTGGCTGGTGTGGAATTTTCGAAGAAGGTCAAGGACCTCACTGACGCAGACCTCGAAAAGCTGCGTGACGAAGTGGGCAAGTTCATCGTCGAAGGCGACCTGCGCCGTGAAGTGACGATGAACATCAAGCGCCTGATGGACTTAGGTTGCTACCGCGGCATGCGCCATCGCAAGGGTCTTCCCCTGCGCGGCCAGCGTACGCGCACGAATGCCCGTACGCGCAAGGGTCCGCGTCGTGCAGCGCAATCGCTGAAGAAGTAAGGGGAACTGACAGTTACAGGAAAACGTAATGGCTAAGGCTTCGAACAACTCCGCGGCGCAACGCGTTCGCAAGAAGGTCAAGAAGAACGTCCCCGAGGGCGTGGTTCACGTTCACGCGTCGTTCAACAACACCATTATCACGATCACCGACCGTCAAGGTAACGCGCTCGCATGGGCGACGTCGGGCGGTCAGGGCTTCAAGGGCTCGCGCAAGTCGACGCCGTTTGCAGCTCAGGTCGCAGCCGAATCGGCTGGCCGCGTGGCAATGGAATACGGCGTGAAGAACCTCGAAGTGCGGATCAAGGGCCCCGGTCCTGGCCGTGAATCGGCGGTGCGCGCGCTGCATGGTCTTGGCATCAAGATCACCGCGATCTCCGACGTGACGCCGGTCCCGCACAACGGTTGCCGTCCGCCGAAGCGCCGTCGTATCTAATACGTCGACGCGACCGCATGCTTCCTGTCGATGCGCAAGTATCGGCGGGTTTCGTGCGTTATGCAGTTTTAACTAAGAGGCGCTAACAGAATGACTTTTGCAGGTGTCGCCAGCATATGATGCAGCAAGCGATTTCGAGGAAAGCCTCGTGGATGAAAGCGAGGCGCTCGAAGCGAATACGCAGTCGGCGAAAGTTGTGAAGCCACGAA
>LFJH01000010.1 GCA_001189335.2 Candidatus Paraburkholderia schumanniana | reverse complement strand
GAATTCAAGCCGCAGTTCCATGATGTTTTTGCTATCCCAGCTCATGATTGACTCCGGACGAACCATTCGTCCGAAGTGTTACCCATGTCATGGAACAGGTGTTACCCATGTCTCCGGTCTATACACACAAGCCATCCTCTGGAACGTCGTCTTCGCGGGCAGCCTGCGCGAATGATCAGAACGTTGGTTCATGCGTCTGCGTCCGCCAGGATGGATCACGGGGGTTTCAGCGCGGGTTTCGGTGCCGCGTGTCACAACCGGATCGGGGAAAGGTACGCATATGAGCGGACGTTTTTCCTTCAGGCATCGGCTCGTGCAGTGCCCGCGTTGTCGCAGGCCTATGGCGGCAGACTCCCCCGTGTGTCCGCATTGCGACTTTCATCGCATGCCGAAGTCGGCGTTCGTGCCGCGCCTCGCCGGGCCGGGGCAATCGGCAAGCAGCCGCACCGTTGCGCGCGCTGCTGGTTCTCGCGATGGCATTGCTCGCCATCAGCGGCTACGCTTCGCTGCGCGAGTCGGGGCTGGAGACGCGTCTCAAGGCAATGAGCGCGTATCACTGGCTCGGCGCAATCGACGAGCAGCCGCGCGTCCCGCCCGAAGACGAAGCGACGCGCATGGTCGATCCTTCACACCACGCCCGGAGGACGACCGACCGCCGTGCGTAATCGCTGACGGCTTATCCCCGATCATCGAGCCGGCAGGCGTCTTGCTCGCCTTGCTGGATCGACTATAACCAGAGAGTGAGCCCGGCCCCGATCGGGCGCAACTATATTCGACGATGAAAGAAAAAGCGGCGCTGACCGACCTCTATTACAGGATCTGGGCCTTCGCGATGCCGGTGACGTCGTTTCTCGTCATCCCGTCCATCCAGGGCACGACGATCGGCTATCTGATGTGCTTTCTCTCCGTGCCGCTCGTGCTGCTGTTCGGCGGCCGCGCGCGCAAGAGCTGGATGCATTTCGTGGGCACGGCGCTCATCATGTTCTGCACTTCGCAGCTTGCGGACATCATGGCGCCATGGGATCCCAACTTCACCAAAGTCGTGCTCGTCGACGAGACCGATCCCTTCACCTTCATCATGCGCAAGAGCCTGTTCACGCAGTCACTCTACGTGGCGGCTGTGGTGCTCTACGCGGCCTTATGTGTACCACTACTACAAGCCGACGTGGGATCAGTAGCTTCTGCCGCCGTGACGCTGTTCGCGCTGTATGGCATGTACGAGGTGGCCTACTACATTGCGACGGGACAGCCGGGCGACTTCATCTCGAACCGCGCATTCGGCGACCAGTTCGGCAAGGGCATCGTGCGCTCGGACGGCACGGTGAACGGCAGCTCGTTCCAGCAGATCGACGTCAAGGGCTTTCCGATCCAGCGTCTGAAAGCGCTCACCGGCGAGCCGTCGATGTACGCGATGTCCATCTTCCCCTTCTGGGTCTATTTCAATGCGACCTCGCGTGTACGCTGTGGCCGGTGTGGGTCATCGGCGTCTCGCTCATGATGACCACGTCGTCGACGGTGCTGATCGGCTATGCGATGTATTCGCTGATTCGCGTGCGCAAGCTCGGCATCAATCCGGTCAAGGCGCTCATCGGCCTGTTTGTATTGTGCGTGATCGCGTATATCGCGCAGGACTACATCGCAGACCTCTTCAAGCAGATGGTGACCGACAAGCTCGAGCAGAAAACCGAATCGGGCTCGGACCGCACGCTGCTGTTCCTCGAGTCGATGCGGCTGTGGTTCCATGCATCGCCGCTCAATCAGCTCTTCGGCATCGGCTTCGGCTATATCCGTTCGACCGACCTGTTCTCGACGCTGCTCGTCAATACGGGCGTCATAGGCACCATCTTCATCAGCGGACTGAGCTCTATCCCGCGTTCAAGCTCGACTGGGACGCGCGCGGCATGACGCTGCGTCAGTGCTGCGCCGCGACCTGGCTGATGATGATGGTCTCCGTTCCCGAGTTCGCCTATCTCGCACCGTGGACGCTGGTCGCCATGGCCTATGTCCGGGTGCGGGCGCTCAAGCTCGCGAAACAGCGCGCCGGCGACAAAGCGGCCGCGTCCGCGATGGAAGAGTCGCAGCTCGGCGCGAACATCGGCACGGCGATCGGCCGGCACGTGGCGTCGGAACTGGGGCCGCGCATCGGATCGCGCTTCGGCCCGCGCGGCCGTCATCTCTGACGACATGTCATGAGGGCGGCGCATGCGCGCCGCCGCTTCCCTGCGACGTTCTACAATGGCGGTTTCGACTACCGGCTTATCCATCGTCGATGATTGGGCAACCGGGGAGCAACCATGTCGATTGTCACGACCGATTCCGGTCTCAAATACGAAGACGTCACCGTCGGCGAAGGTGCTGAAGCCGTTGCGGGCAAGACGGTCAGCGTGCATTACACGGGCTGGCTCACCGGTGGCCAGAAGTTCGACTCGAGCAAGGACCGCAACGATCCGTTCGCCTTCGTGCTCGGCGGCGGCATGGTCATCAAGGGCTGGGATGAAGGCGTCCAGGGCATGAAGGTGGGCGGCGTGCGCCGTCTCACGATCCCGCTGCAACTCGGCTATGGCGCGGGCGGCGCGGGCGGCGTGATTCCGCCGAACGCCACGCTCGCGTTCGAAGTGGAACTGCTCGACGTCTGAGCGTCGCCTCGATGAGCGCGCCGCTGCCGCTTCCGGCCGTGTCGCTGCGCCGCTATCAGGCGACGCAGGCGTCGGACGTGCGCGAGTTTCATCAGATCGTGCTCGGCGTGGACGGCTCGATGGAAATGGCCGTCGATGGCAATGGCGCGCGCATCGACAGCAGCGGCGCGTGGATCATCCCCGCCGGCGCGCGTCACGACTACTGGGCCGACGGTGACAATCGCCAGCTCGTCTTCGATCTGCCCGCCGCTTCGATCGCGGTGCCCGAGCGCTTCTTCGAGCGTGCGCGCCCCATCGCAGTCGATCCGCGCGTGACGCAGCTCGTCGCCGATGTCGCGCGGCATGCGCATGCCCCCGATGCAATCGATCCCCGTCGCTTCGCATGGCAAGCGGCCGCGCGTCTGTGCGGCGCGCTGATGCAGGATACCGGCGACACCGCGCTCGACACGTTACGCGGACTCGACTTCACGCGCATCGACCGATGGCTGCGCGCGCATCTGTCGGAGCCGCTGCGCGTCGCGGATCTCGCCGCGCATTGCGGCTTCGGCATGCGGCGCTTTCATCAGCTCTTCAACGAGGCGTTCGGCGAGACGCCACATCGCTATCTGCATCGCCTGCGGCTCGACACCGTGCTCACGCTGCTCGCCGACCCGCGCACGACGCTCATCGATATCGCGCTCGATGTCGGCTTCGCCGATCAAAGCGCATTCACGCATGCCTTCACGCGGCGCTTCGGCATCGCACTAGGGCAATGGCGCGCGAGCGGCATCAACGCGCCGCACGCGCATTAGCCCAGACCGTTCGCCAGATCGGTGCGAATATCGGCCGGATCTTCCAGACCGACCGCAAGACGAATCAGCCCTTCACGTATGCCCGCCGCTTCGCGCACTTCGGGCGCGAGGCGTCCGTGCGTCGTCGTCGACGGATGCGTGATGGTCGTGCGCGTATCACCGAGATTGCCGGTGATCGAACAGAGCTTCGTGCCGTCGATCACACGCCATGCATTCGCGCGCTGCTGCGCCTGCGTGCCGCCCTTCAGCTCGAACGATACGATCGCGCCGCCCGCCTTCTGCTGCTTCTTCGCGATCTCGTATTGAGGATGCGATTCCAGGCCCGGATAGAAGACGCGATTCACGGCGGGATGCGCTTCGAGCCAGCGCACGATCTCGAGCGCGTTTGCCGATTGCCTCTCGACGCGCAGCGCCAGCGTCTCCATGCCCTTCAGCAGGACCCATGCGTTGAACGCGGACATTGTCGGTCCGGCGCTGCGCACGAAGGGAAACACGGTCTCCATGATGAAGCGCTTCGAGCCGACGAGCGCGCCACCGAGCACGCGCCCTTGTCCGTCGAGAAACTTGGTGGCCGAATGCATCACGACATCGGCGCCGAGTTTGAGCAGCTGCTGCAGCGCCGGACTGCAGAAGCAGTTATCGACGACGAACAACGCACCTACCTTCTTCGCGATCCTGCCGATCTCTTCGATATCCGCTATTTCGGTGAGCGGATTCGACGGCGTCTCCAGAAAGAACATCTTCGTCTCCGGCTTGACGGCCGCTTCCCATTCCTCGGGTTTCGTGGGATCGACGAACGTCGTCGCGATGCCGAACCGCGGGAAGATCTGCGTGAACATGCCGATGGTCGAGCCAAACAGGCTCTTCGAGCTGACGATGTGATCGCCCTGCTGCATCGACGCCATCACCACCGACAGGATTGCCGACATGCCCGATGCCGTCGCCATGCACGCCTCGCCGCCTTCGAGCGCGGCGAGACGATTCTGGAACATCGTGACGGTCGGGTTCGTGAAGCGCGAATACGTGTACGCCTCTTCCGCATTCCTGAAGCGCTCGGCGGCTTCCGCGGTGCTCGAGAAGCAGAAGCTCGACGTGAGGAACAGCGCCTCCGCGTGCTCGTTGAACTCGCTGCGCAGGGTGCCCGCGCGCACCGCGAGCGTATCGAAGTTCAGCTGGTCGTCCATGTTTTTCTCCCTTGTTTTCAGGCTCGCGGCGCAAAAAAGCCCGCTTGTCTCGATGACGAAGCGGGCTGGTTCGGAACGGCGACCGAAGCACTATCGGCGCATCACTCCACCGATAGTTGCAGATGCAACTGCGAGCGCGCCATGCCGCCGTCCTGCGCTTCGCTCGCCGCATCGCGATCCGACTGCGATTGCGGTGCGAGAGGCGCCGACTCGATGCGATCGAGATATTCCGTCGTCACGTCGCCGGTGATGTAGTTGCCGTCGAAGCACGAAGCCTCGAATTCCTTCAGCGCCGGGTTGATGTCGCGGATCGCACTCTTCAGGTCTTCCACGTCCTGATAGACGAGATAGTCCGCGCCAATCATGCGCGCCACTTCCTCGTCGCTGCGCCCGTGCGCGACGAGCTCGCCGCGCGTCGGCATGTCGATGCCGTACACGTTCGGGAACTTCACCGGCGGTGCCGCGGACGCGAAGATCACCTTGTTCGCGCCCGCATCGCGGGCCATCTGCACGATTTCGTGCGAGGTCGTGCCGCGCACGATCGAATCGTCCACGATCAGCACGTTCTTGCCCTTGAACTCGATGCCCATCGCGTTCAGCTTCTGGCGCACCGACTTCTTGCGCACCGCCTGGCCCGGCATGATGAAGGTCCGGCCCACGTAGCGGTTCTTGAAGAACCCCTCGCGATACTCGACGCCCAGCTTCGCGGCCACCTGCATCGCGGCGGGGCGCGAGGAATCCGGAATCGGCATCACGACGTCGATCGGCACATCGGGCAGCACGCGCTTGATCTTCTCGGCGAGATAGTCGCCCATGCGCAGACGGGCGTTGTACACCGGCACGCCGTCGAGGCACGAGTCCGGACGCGCGAGATACACGAGCTCGAAGATGCAGGGATTGAGCACCGGTTTCTCGGCACATTGATGGCTGTGCAGATTGCCTTCGCTGTCGATGAAGATCGCCTCGCCCGGCTCCACGTCGCGCACGAATTCGAAGCCGATGCCCTCGATCGCCACCGATTCCGACGCGACCATCCACTCGACGCCCGTTGCCGTTTCCAGCTTGCCGATCACGAGCGGACGGATGCCGAACGGATCGCGGAACGCGACGAGCCCGTAGCCCGCGATCAGCGAGACGATCGCATACGACCCCTTCACGCGGCGATGCACGCCCGCAACCGCTTTCCACAGCGCGTTGGCGTCGAGCTCCAGGCCCGAGCTCGCGAGCTGCAGTTCGTGCGCGAACACGTTGAGGAGCACTTCGGTGTCGGATGCGGTGTTGATGTGCCGGCGGTCGATGCGGAACATCTCGTCCTTCAGCTGCATCCAGTTCGTCAGATTGCCGTTGTGCGCGAGGATGATCCCGAACGGCGCATTGACGTAGAACGGCTGGGCTTCTTCCTCGCTCGATGCGGAACCGGCGGTCGGATAACGCACCTGGCCGATGCCCACATTGCCCGGCAGGCTGCGCATGTTGCGCGTGCGGAACACGTCGCGCACCATGCCGTTGGCCTTGTGCATGTGGAAATTGTTGCCGTTCGCCGTGGCGATGCCCGCCGCGTCCTGGCCGCGATGCTGCAGCAGGAGCAGGCTGTCATAGATCAGCTGATTGACGGGGCTTTGGGAAACTACACCTACGATGCCGCACATGACATGGTCCTTCAAAGAGTCGAAACTGGTAGACGAGGCGGTGCCGGCTTGCGTCGGACGCATTCTCGAAATTCGGCCGCACCAAGTCCGAAATCGAAGCGTGTCATCGAGCCGTCGCGCATTCCCCGTGTAGCCGGCCGTTCGTCTATTGTGCGGCGTTTGGCGCCGGGCCGCTTGGAGCGGAGCGAGGTGCACGTACGCGGCGAGCGTATCGGGGAGCAGCGGTTTCAGTTCGCGCACGCCCTGCTCGGCCATCGGCCTCAGCAGCGCGTCGCGCCAGAAATCTTTCTGCGGCAGTTCGGTCAAGCCTGCCAGGGCGACCAGGATCACTACCAATATAGCGCCTCTCACGAGGCCGAACAGCAGGCCCATCGAGCGGTCCACACCGCGCAGGCCGATCACTTCCGTGATGCGCGTCAGGAGCGCCACAGGACGCTCGACAACAGCAGCACCGCCGCGACGACCAGCAGGAACGCCACCAGCCACTGCGTGAGCGCGCCGCCCAGCCAGGTCACCGAAATATAGGGCACGACGAGCCGACAAAACGCCCCGCGATCAGAATGGCGACCACCCAGCCGACCAGCCCGAACGCCTCGGCCGAAGCTCTCGCCACATGCCGCGCAATGCGAACAGGCCGATCACGGCCATCACGGCATAGTCGAACGCGGTGAACATCGGGCGCGCTTAGTTCGACGCCGACCGACTGCCGCCGCCGAGACCGGTCTGGCGCACCTTCACGAGCGCGGCCGATGCCGACGCCCGATCCGGAAACGGTCCCGCACGCAACAGCGCGCGCGTCGAGCCATCCGACTGCTTACGATGTTCGAGATATGCGGGCACCCCCGCGGCTTTCAACTTATTGACCCAGTTCTGTGCGGCACTTTCGTCGTCGAACTGGCCGATCTGCAGCACGAAGCGGCTGCCGGCCGGCGACGATGGTGTGTTCGCGGCGCCGGCGGCGGCGTTCGCCGCGGTGTTCGCGTTGGCTTCCTCGGAGGATTCGGCGGCTTGCGGCTTGGCGGCCTGCGGTTTCGCGCTTTGGCTGGCTACGGCCGCGGACTGCTTCGGTGCCGGTGTCGACGGCCTGGTTTCCGCTTTCGCTTCCGGTTTGGGTTGTTCCTTGGCTTCGGGCCTGGCCTGTGCGGTGGCAGCCGGTGCCGTGGCTTGCGGCTGCGTCACGCCCGCCGCGACGCTGCCCGATGCGCCCGCCGGACCGTCATGCGCGACGCCGGCCTGCGTGTCGGCGTCGTTCGCGTCGCGCGACGGCTTCATGGCCGGCGCGGGGCGATTGGGAATGTCGATGGAGATGTCGTCGGTGACGGGATTTGGGCGCGAATCGAGCACCATCGGCAGGACGATGACCGCCGCCAGCACCAGCGCGATGGCGCCCACCAGCCGGCGTCGCGCGCGCTGCTTCTCGGAGAGGGTGGGATCGAGCATCATCGCATCGGCGTCGGTACGCTCGGTGCGGCGTGTACGGCATTCCGTGCGGACGGTATGACGCGAGCCGCGTCCAGAATCGGAATGTGCGTCGCGACCGGAGTCGTCTTTCTTGCCGAACGAGAAGAGTCCCATGTATCCGCTTGATGCTGACGGCCGACCGTCTCAGTGATGCCGCTCAATGATGCTGCGATTTACGGTAGGCCATGACGCCCGCTACCGTGTAGAAACTGCCAAAAACTAAAATTCTATCATTTTCAGATGCCCGGCTTAACGCATCTTGAAAAGCTGCCACGGGAGTTTCAAAGCAGGAAACGCTGCTGTCCGGGCCGTCGTTGACACCGGCTTCGCGCAAGGCCCGTTCCAGTTGCTCGCCCGAGGCGGCGCGTGGAGTCGGCAGCGCGGTGACGTTCCAGTGGTCGATCTCGCCTTTCAGCTGTTTCAGCACCCCGTCGATGTCCTTGTCGCGTATCGCGCCGAACACCGCGTAAGTGTACGGGAAATAGCCCATATTGCTGAGATTTTGCGCCAAAACGGCAGCCGCGTGAGGATTGTGCGCAACATCCAGGATGATCTGCGGTTTGCCCGGCAGCACCTGGAAGCGGCCCGGCAACTCGACATTGGCGAGTCCGAGGCGAATGTCCTGGGCGGAAACCGGCAGGCGATCGCGCAAGGATTCGAGCGCGGCCAGCGCCGCCGACGTGTTGATCAACTGGTTCGCGCCGCGCAGCGCCGGATAGGTCAGCGCCGAACGGCGCTGCTCGCGGCCAATGTAGCTCCATTGCTGGCGCTCGTTCCCCGGCTGGGCTTCATAACGGAAATCGCGCCCGACCAACCAAAGGTCCGCGCCGATCGCCTTCGCGTGATCGACCAGGCTCTGCGGCGGCGAGGGATCGCCGCAAACGGCGGGCTTGCCCGGCCGGAAAATGCCGGCCTTCTCGAAGCCGATCTTCTCGCGTGTGTCGCCCAGATAGTCCGTATGGTCGATGTCGATGCTCGTGATCACCGCGCAATCCGTATCGACGATGTTTACTGCATCCAGGCGCCCGCCCAGCCCCACTTCAAGGATCACGGCATCCAGGCCGCACGAGGCGAACAGATGCAAGATTGCGAGCGTCGTGAATTCGAAATACGTCAGCGAAACTGGCTCCGGCAAGCTCGTGCGCGCCTTTTCCATCGCTTCGAAGTGCTCGAGCAGTTCGGCATCGCTCGCGTCGGCGCCATCGATGCGCGCGCGCTCGTTGAACGTCAGCAGATGCGGCGAGGTATGGCAGCCCACGCGATAGCCCGCGCGCAGCAGGATCGTTTCGATGATCGCGCACGTCGAGCCCTTACCGTTCGTGCCGCCGACGGTGATGACCGGACAGTCGAAGTGCAGGCCGAGCGCGTCCTTCACTCGGCCGATGCGCGTCAGGCCCATGTCGATGCCGACCGGATGCGCCGCTTCCAGATGGGCAAGCCAAGCGTCGAGGGTAGGGAAAGTGTTCATTTTCGAGATCGTCGAAGCAAAAAAACGCCGCGCGGAACCCGCGTGGTTCACGCGCGGCGCGGCGCTGCGTGTGAAACGGTCAGGCGATGGAATCGGCGGGTTGCCGCGTCATCAACGCCATCAACTGGGCCAGTTCTTCGCGCATCTTGCGGCGATCCACGATCATGTCGATCGCGCCCTTCTGCATGAGGAACTCGGCGCGCTGGAAGCCTTCCGGCAGCTTCTCGCGCACGGTCTGCTCGATCACGCGCGGGCCGGCAAAGCCGATCAGCGCCTTCGGCTCGGCGATCACCACGTCGCCCAGGAAAGCGAAGCTCGCCGAGACGCCGCCCATCGTCGGGTCGGTCAGCACGGAGATGAACGGCAGCTTCGCGTCCGAGAGCCTGGTCAGAAGCGCAGTGGTTTTCGCCATCTGCATGAGCGACAGCAGGCTTTCCTGCATGCGCGCGCCGCCCGACGCCGTGAAGCAGATGAACGGCACATTATGTTCGAGCGCATTCCGCGCGCCGCGCACGAAGCGCTCGCCGACCACGGAACCCATCGAGCCGCCCATGAACGAAAACTCGAAGCACGCGACCACGCAGGGAATCGTATGGATTGCGCCGCCCATGACGACCATCGCGTCGGTTTCGCCGGTGTCGTCCATTGCTTCCTTGATGCGATCCGGGTACTTGCGGCTGTCTTTGAACTTGAGCGCATCCACCGGCACGACTTCCTGGCCGATTTCGTAGCGGCCTTCCGGATCGAGCAGCCGATCGAGCCGCTCGCGCGCCCCGATGCGCATATGATGGCTGCATTTCGGGCAAACGTGCAGGTTCGCCTCGACGTCGTTGCGATACAGCACCGCCTCGCACGACGGGCACTTCACCCAGAGGCCTTCGGGAATGCCCTTGCGGCTTTTGGGATCCGTTTGCTTGATCTTGGGCGGCAGCAATTTGTCGAGCCAGCTCATCGTTTTTCCTTCACTGTTCGGTTGTCGCGCGGCGCGTATTTTACCTGGCGGCGTCGAGCGCCTGGCGGATCTCGCCGATGAAGCTCGTCAGCGACGCGGCCGCGGTGTCCGGCTGCGCCTCCTCCAGCAATTGCACGAGGCAGCTGCCGATGACGACGGCATCCGCCACATCGGCAACGGCGCACGCGGTCTGTGCGTCGCGGATGCCGAAACCGACGCCGACCGGCAGCGGCACATGCGACTTGATGGCCGGGATTTTACTCGCGATGCTGGAAACGTCCAGATTGGCCGCGCCGGTCACGCCCTTGAGCGATACGTAGTAGACATAGCCGCTCGCGATCTTGCCGACCGCCGCGATGCGCTCGTCGGTGGAAGTCGGCGCGAGCAGGAAGATCGGATCGATGCCGGCCGCGCGCATCGCCGCGCCGAAGTCTTCGGCTTCCTCGGGCGGGTAATCGACCACCAGCACGCCATCGACGCCCACCTGCTTCGCGGTTTTCGCGAAATTGTCGGCGCCCATGCGCTCGATCGGATTCGCGTAGCCCATCAGCACGACGGGCGTCTTGTCGTCGGTTTCGCGGAAGCGCGCGACATCGGCGAGCACGCTCTTGAGCGTCACGCCGCGCGCAAGCGCCCGCTCGGACGAGCGCTGGATGACAGGGCCGTCGGCCATCGGGTCGGAGAACGGCACGCCCAGCTCGATGACGTCCGCACCGCCCCTGGCGAGCGCGTGCATGAACTCGACGGTCTGCTCGGGATTCGGATCGCCGGCGGTGATGAACGGGATCAGCCCTTTCCTGCCCTGCGCGGCCAGTGCCGCAAGTGTGTTCTTGATACAAGACATGAGGATTCTCGAAGTCGTATGCGTTGGCGTCGATGGTTTGATGTTCATCGACGCGATCAGCGACGAAAAAGCTATTCGGCGGCTTGCACGGCGGTATCCGTCGTGATCAGCGCCTTGCTGCGCGGTCGGGCCGGCTGTTCCTGCCGAAGCCGCGCGGCGCGGGCCTCGGCGATCCGGCTTTCGGCGATCGCGCAATAATCCGCGTTGATCTCATGACCGGTGAACTGCCGCCCGTGCCGCGCGCACGCGACAGCCGTCGTGCCGCTACCCATGAACGGATCCAGCACGCGGCCGCCCGGCGGACAGCTCGCCAGCACCATGCGCTCGACGATCTGCAGCGGCTTTTGCGTCGGATGATCGACCCGTTCCGCGTGCTGCCGGTGCAGCCGCGACACGGACCAGACATCCTTCGGGTTATAGCCGAGTTCCAGCCACTTGCTGCCTTCGAAGATCTTGCGCGAGCGCGCTTTTTTCGTCTCTGCGTCGTAGGGAATGCGCACCGGATCGAGGTCGAAGTAGTAATCCTTCGATACCGCGAAATAGCCGATGTTGTCGTGCACTGACGTGAATTTGCGCGTCGTTCCGCCCATGCTCGGCACGCGGCGATCCCAGACGATCTCATTGATCATCAGCAGGTGCCGCTTCAGGAACACGAACAGTTCGGGCGAATATTGCCAGGTGCAGAAGATGTACAGCGAGCCGCTCGGCTTGAGTTTCGGGATCGCCAGATCGAGCCAGCGATACGTCCACTCGAGAAAAGCTTCGCCGGACAGCATGTCCGAGTCGTTCCCGTAATCCTTGCCCAGACCATAGGGCGGATCCGCGACGATCAGATCGATCGAAGCGTCAGGAATGTTCCCGGCATCGGCCAGGAAATCGCAGTTGCGGATGTCTGCATCGGCGCCCGTGAGAGTGCCGACGGACAACGGCTCATCGATGACGGTGTGCATCTATCGTCGGCTCAGAACTGGATGCCCGATCGCTCGGCGACCGTGTGCATGTCCTTGTCGCCCCGGCCCGACAGATTGACGAGCAGCACCTTGTCGCGCGGCAGCGTCTTGGCGAGCTTCGCGCCGTAGGCGAGCGCGTGGCTCGATTCCAGCGCTGGGATGATGCCCTCGATGCGGCAGCAGTCGTGGAAAGCCTTGAGCGCTTCGTCATCGGTGATGCCGACGTACTCCGCGCGCCCAACGTCCTTCAGCCACGCGTGCTCGGGACCGACGCCCGGATAGTCGAGCCCCGCCGAGACCGAATGCGTCTCGATGATCTGGCCGTTCTCGTCCTGCAGCAGGTAGGTTCGGTTGCCATGCAGCACGCCGGGGCTGCCGCCCATCAGCGACGCGGCGTGGCGGCCCGTCTCGATGCCGTCGCCTGCGGCCTCGACGCCGATCAGCTTGACGTCCTTGTCGTCGATATACGGATAAAAAATGCCCATCGCATTCGATCCGCCGCCTACGCATGCGATCACCGCGTCCGGCTGGCGGCCGGCCATTTCAGGCGTCTGCACGCGGCATTCGTCGCCGATCACGCGCTGGAAGTCGCGCACCATCATCGGATAGGGGTGCGGACCCGCCACCGTACCGATGATGTAGAACGTGTTCTCGACGTTCGTCACCCAGTCGCGCATGGCTTCGTTGAGCGCGTCCTTGAGCGTCTTCGAGCCGGATTCCACGGGAACGATCGTGGCGCCCAGCAGCTTCATGCGATAGACGTTCGCCACCTGACGGCGCACGTCCTCCGCGCCCATGTAGACCACGCATTCCATGCCGAAGCGCGCCGCGATGGTTGCCGTGGCCACGCCGTGCTGGCCTGCCCCGGTTTCCGCGATCACGCGCGGCTTGCCCATCTTGCGGGTGAGCAGCGCCTGGCCGAGCACGTTGTTTACCTTGTGCGCGCCAGTGTGATTCAGATCCTCTCGCTTCAGATAAAGCTGCGCGCCGCCGAGCATCTCGCTCCAGCGCTTTGCGTGATAGATCGGCGACGGACGGCCCACGTAGTGCTTGAGCTCATACTCGTACTCGGCCTGAAATGTGGGATCTTTTTGAGCCGCCTCATACGCGACGCGCAATTCGTCGAGCGCGTGGATGAGCGTTTCGGAAACAAACACGCCTCCATACTGGCCGAAGTGGCCTCTTTCGTCTGGCAAGTTGTACATTGCGTCACTCTCTCGGTTACGGGGGCCGCAAGCGCCCCACGTTCGAAACTTCACCCGGCATCCGCCTCGCGCACCGCGCGCACGAATGCCGCCATTCGGGCGGGATCCTTCACGCCCTTGGCGCCCGGCACTTCGATGCCGTTCGAGACATCGACCGCGAACGGGCGCACACGCCGAATGGCGTCACTGACGTTTTGCGCGTTCAACCCACCACTCAAAACGGCCCGATGCCCGAGATCTGTTGGGATAAGTGACCAATCGAATACCTTTCCACCGCCGCCGAAGCCCTCGACGAGCGCGTCGAGCAGGAGGCCGCCTGCGGCTTTGAATTCAAGCGACGATTCTATCAAATGGCTTGCCGCCGCATCAGGCCCGATTCGCAGGGCGCGCCAATAGGATAAACCCGCAATTGCCGCGAGTTCTTCGCACTTATCGGGCGTTTCGTCGCCGTGAAATTGCAGCAGCGAGAGCGGCACGTTCGACGTGACTTCGCGAATCCATTCGGGCGTCGCGTTTGCGAAAAGCCCCACGGCCGACACGATCGGCGGAACATGCCGCGTCAGTTTGACCGCCTGCGCGACGCTCACCGAGCGCGGGCTCGGCGGATAGAACACCAGGCCCACGGCGTCCGCGCCGAGCGCGACGGCGTGCTGCACGTCCGCGACGCGCGACAGTCCGCACAGCTTGATGCGGGTGCGATGCAAATCTCGTTCGGTCATTTGGAGTGTGCCCAGATTGCGCTCCAGGGCATGGCGGCAATGTGCGGCGGTGGCACCGCGAAGTGTTCAGGATAGCCGACCTCGGCCAGATAGAGGCCATCGGGCATGAAGGTCGGCGCGGCGGCGCGGCGATCGCGCGCCGCGAGCACGTCGGCCATCCATGAGGAGAGGTGACGGCCTCGGCCGATCGCGACGAAGCAGCCCATCAGGTTGCGCACCATGTGATGCAGGAACGCGTTGGCTCGGAACCGGAAATGGATGAAGTTGCCCTGCTCGCACACATCGATCTGATAGAGGTGCTTCACCGGCGTCTTCGACTGGCAATCCGCCGCGCGGAACGATGAGAAATCATGCTCGCCGATCAGGTACGCGACGGCGTCGCGCATCGCGGCCACGTCGAGCGGCGTGTGCACCCACCCCATGCGCTTCGCCAGCATCGGCGAGCGCACGGGATTGACGTGCAGCACGTAGAAATACGTCCGCTCGAACGCCGCGAAACGCGCGTGGAAATCGTCGGGCATCGGCTTCGCCCATTGCACGGCGATCGTCTCCGGCAGAAAGGCGTTGGTGCCGCGCACCCAGGAGAACTCCGCGCGGTCGAGATGGGTGTCGAAATGCACGACCTGGCCTAGGCCGTGAACACCCGTATCCGTGCGGCCCGCCACGACGGTCTGCAACGAGGTCTGCGCGAATTCGGCGAGCGCGCGCTCGAGTTCGTTCTGCACCGTCTTGCCGTGCGGCTGCGATTGCCAGCCGCAGAATGCCGAACCGTCGTACTGAATGCCTAAAGCAATGCGCATTTCACGAGTGCGGGGCGAGCGTCGAAAGGAGCGTGGCAGCCTGCTGGCGAGTGGCCGGATCGTTCGATTCGATCACTTCCTGCAGCAAGGTGCGCGCGCCCTGAAGATCGCCCAGTTCGATGTACTCGGCGGCCAGTTCGAGCTTGTTGCGCGCGATCGTCGCCAGTTGCGCCGGCGTCATGGCAGGCAGCGGCTCCGTCGCAGTCGACGAAGGGCCGAGATCGAAGTCGAGGCTCAACGGCCCGAACCGGGTCGCGCCGAGGCCCGCGACCGACGCCGGACCCGCAGTTCCGGCTTCGATCTGTGACGTGACGGATTGCGGCTTGTTCGCGACCGAGCTGGCCTGTGGCGCCGAATGTGCCTGAGCGACGGGCTGCGGCACGAACGGCGGCTGTTCGATCGGCTGCGCGCCGCTCGGCGGTGCTTCGAGGGGCGGCGGCAGCGTCTGCCCAGGCGCGCTCGCGGCGCGCGACGGCGGGGGCGTCGCAGGCTCGGCGTCGACCGACGGGCTGATCTTCAGCTCCATGCACGGCGGAAGGTTCATATCGAGCGAGCCGAGCGCGCGAATCGCCTCTTGCGGGAACTTCGGCATCGGGAAACTGTGCGCGATCGCGGGTTCGTCGTCCGGCGCGGCGCCCGGGGGCTCCTGCTCGTCGGCAGCACGCGCCTTCAGCTCGCGCAGTTCGGCCTCGTGAGCGATGATCTCGCGGGCGGCGGCCTCGCGCGCCTGCTCCTCGCGCTCGGTCGTTTCGCGCACTTCCGCGTCGCGCGATTCGGCTTCGCGCGCGCGGCTCTCGCGGGCTTCGGCCTGCTGTGCAGCGGCTTGCCGCGCCGCGGCTTCGCGCTCCTCGGCTTCCCATTTCTCGGCTTCGCGCTGGGCACTCGAGGTCCTGGGCGCGTTCGCCAGCGTTACGGGCATTGGCGGAACGAAATCGGGATGTCGCGCCGCGGGCGCAACGGGGACGAACGGCTCGGCTTCAGTCGCCGGAGCGGCCGTCTCGCGCGGCTCCGGTTGCGACGGTTCCGGCTTGTCGGCGTGCGCCTCGGTTGTCGGAGGCAGCTCGGCCTCGGCGTCTCCGGAAGGCGTCACAGGGGCTTGCGTCGCTTCGGCGCTGTCGACACTCGTCGCGACGGCATCCAGTCCGGAGCCGCCGCGCTCGTCCGGCTTGCCGTCGACATGCGCTGCTGCTGCGACGCCCGCCGCCGACGCTGTGGCGGCCTTGCGGAGCGCTTCGTTGCGGGCATCCGCGTCGGCTTGTGCTTCTTCGAGGGTGCCGAATGAGCGCGGCGAGCGATCGTCCTCCTCGATCGGCGCGTCACGCCGCTTACCGCGCCGCATCAGCAACAGGAGAACGATGATCGCCGCGATGACAACGCCGACGATCACCGGTGTATTGCTCGCGCCCTCTTGCGGCGCGGGGGCCGTGCTGGCGGGCGCGCTCGCCGTCACGGCAGGCGCGGATGCGGTTTCGGGCGTCTGCGCCGACGCCGACGCGACGTTCCCCGGTGTGCTCGCTTCCGGCGCTACGGGCGATGCTGGAGCCGCCGCGCTTCCGGATGCGGGCTCGGGAGTCGTCGAACCGGCAGCCGGGGCTTCGGCAGGCGCGCTCTCCTGCGCGGCGTGAGCCGAAGCGGCTGCAGATGCCGACGCGCCGCTCAACTCGGCCGGCACATTCAGAACAGCGCCGAGCCTGAGCTTGTTGATATCGTGGTTGCCGAACGCATTCGGATTCGCATCGAATAGCGCGCGCGCCGCCCGTGCGCGGACATCGCGATCCTTCGACCCGGTCAGTTCGCCAGCGATATCGGTGAGCGACTGCCCCGGCTTGACCGCATATTGCGCCGCGCCGTTCGCCGCGGGCGCGCTGGTGGCCGCGTCGTTCGCCTGCGCGAACGCATCGCCAGGATTCGCCCAGAACACCGCGCACACGGAGAGGCTGGCCGCAGCGAGCGCCGCACGCGATGACCGCAGCGAGCGCCGCACGCGATGACGAAAGGAGAGACCGGCGAGGTCGTTGGATCATTGAGGCTCCGGAGGACAGCGAAATTGAAACGAACGGTGCGGCAGGTTCGCTCGAAGCACCGAGCAAGGCTCTGGTACGAGCCGCAAAAAATAAAAAGCGCCGCGAGGAGCGCGACGCTCTTCGAGATGCCACGCGCTTCCAGGCGCGTAGTTTACTTGTCGAGCAGGATGCGCAGCATCCGGCGCAGCGGCGCGGCCGCGCCCCAGAGCAGCTGGTCGCCGACCGTAAACGCCGACAGATATTCACCGCCCATCGCCAGCTTGCGCAGACGGCCGACCGGCACCGACAGCGTGCCCGTCACCACCGACGGCGACAGATCGCGCATCGACGCTTCGCGCTCGTTCGGCACGACCTTCACCCAGTCGTTCGCCGACGCGAGGATGCCGTTCACTTCGTCGAGCGGCACGTCCTTCTTCAGCTTGATGGTGAGCGCCTGCGAGTGGCAGCGCATCGCGCCGATACGCACGCAGAGGCCATCGACGGGAATCGAGCCCGGCTGGCCCATCGCCGGCTTGCCGAGGATCTTGTTGGTTTCCGCGCCGCCCTTCCACTCTTCCTTCGACATGCCGTTGCCGAGATCCTTGTCGATCCACGGAATCAGCGAGCCCGCGAGCGGCACGCCGAAATTGTCGACGGGCATGCGCTCGCCGTTCATGGCGGCCAGCACGCGGCGGTCGATGTCGAAAATAGCCGAGGCCGGATCGGCGAGATCTTCCTTCGCCGCGCCGTAGAGCACGCCCATTTGCTGGAGCAGTTCGCGCATGTTCTGCGCGCCCGCGCCCGAGGCGGCCTGATAGGTCATGGCCGTTATCCAGTCGACGAGGTTCTCGCGGAACAGGCCGCCGAGCGCCATCAGCATCAGGCTGACGGTGCAGTTGCCGCCGACGAAATCGCGACCGCCCTTGACCAGCGAATCCTTGATGATATCGAGGTTTACCGGATCGAGGATGATGACCGCGTCGTCCTTCATGCGCAGCGCCGACGCCGCATCGATCCAGTAGCCTTTCCACCCCGCCGCGCGCAGCTTCGGGTACACCTCGCTGGTGTAGTCGCCGCCCTGGCAAGTAATGATGGCGTCGCACTTTTTCAGGTCGTCGATGCTCGTTGCGTCTTTGAGCTTCGTCTCGTTCTTGGCGAACGACGGCGCATTGCCGCCCGCATTGCTGGTGCTGAAGAACACCGGTTCGATCAAGTCGAAATCGCCTTCCTGCTGCATGCGCTGCATCAGGACGCTGCCGACCATGCCGCGCCAACCCACGAGACCTACGTTCATGACTAACCTTTACAGTGGACGCTTCCCCGCATCTTTACCCGGCGTGGCCGCGCGGGGAAGACACTCGGACACGAGGGACGATCAGCGAATCGTGATCGCTTTGATGGAGATTTTCGTAATGCGCGCTTTTGCCGAGCCAGCGATGGCGTCGATGCGCGTGCCGATGGCGAGTTCCGTCGCGACGGCGTTCGAGCCGCGTCCGATGGAATCCAGAGAGAATTGAGAGTTCTTCACCATGATCGAAGAATATACACGATAACGCGAGGTTTTCGTCAGCCTCTACGGCATGTGCGTGAAAATCGCGTGGATTGCGCGCGAATACCGGTAAAAAAAGAGACAATCGGCCGCGCTATTGCGCAATACGGCCGATCGTTCTTCGGGCAATTTACAGTGCGCGCAGCACCGCGTCGCCCATTTCCTTCGTGCCGACGACCTTGCCGTCCGCCGTCGCGATGTCGCCGGTGCGGTAGCCCTGCTCCAGCACCTTCTTCACCGCGCTCTCGATGCGCACCGCCTGCTCCGTCTTGCCGAGCGAATAGCGCAGCATCATCGCCGCCGACAGGATAATCGCGAGCGGATTGGCAACGCCCTTGCCCGCGATGTCCGGCGCGGAACCGTGCGACAGCTCGTACAGACCCTTGTTGTTCTTGTCGAGCGACGCCGACGGCAGCATGCCGATGGAGCCAGCCCGTGAGCATCGCGGCTTCGTCCGAGAGGATGTCGCCGAACATGTTGCCGGTCACCACGACGTCGAACGCCTTAGGCGCCTTGACCAGCTGCATCGCGGCATTGTCGACGTACATGTGCGACAGCTCGACGTCCGGGTACTCCTTGGCGACCTCGATCATCGTGTCGCGCCACAGTTGCGACGTTTCGAGCACGTTGGCCTTGTCGACGCTGGTCAGCTTCTTCTGGCGCTTCTGTGCGGCCTGAAACGCGAAGTGCGCGATGCGGCGCACTTCGGGCTCCGAGTAGCGCATCGTGTCGAAGCCTTCCCTCGCGCCTTCGAACGGGCCGTCCGGCGCTTCGCGCAAGCCGCGCGGCGAACCGAAGTAAATGTCGCCGTTGAGTTCACGGACGATTAGGATGTCGAGGCCCGACACGATCTCGGCTTTGAGCGACGACGCGCCCGTCAACTGCGGATAGCAGATCGCCGGACGGAAGTTCGCGAAGAGTTGCAGATGCTTGCGCAGGCCGAGAATCGCCTGCTCGGGACGCAGCGCGCGTTCGAGCTTGTCGTACTTCCAGTCGCCGACGGCGCCGAACAGGATTGCGTCGGCTTCCTTGGCGAGATTCAAAGTCGAATCGGGCAACAGATGGCCCTGCGCCTCGTAGCCCGCGCCGCCGACGGGCGCTTCTTCCAGCTCGAACTTCTCGCCGAGCGCGTTCAGCACCTTGACGGCTTCAGCGGTGATTTCCGGACCGATCCCGTCGCCGGGCAGGACTGCAATCTTCATGTCTTGCTTCCTTGTGTTCGTATTTCGTCGTGTCGTGATTTAGCCGACGAGCCGGTTGTTCAGCCATGGCTGCTTCGCAAGGCGCTCGGCTTCGTACTGGCGGATCTTGTCGGCGTGACGCAGCGTGAGATCGATGTCATCGAAGCCGTTCAGCAGACAGTACTTGCGGAAGCCTGGCACGTCGAACTTGTACTCGGTGCCGGCGCCGGTGCGCACGACCTGCGCTTCGAGATCGATCGTCAGCTTGAAACCGACGAACGCATACGTCTCGTTGAAGAGCTTGTCGACTTGCTGCTCCGTCAGCACGACCGGCAGCAGGCCGTTCTTGAAGCAGTTGTTATAGAAAATGTCCGCGAAGCTCGGCGCAATGATCGCGCGGAAGCCGTACTGATCCAGCGCCCACGGCGCGTGCTCGCGCGAGCTGCCGCAGCCCAAGTTCTTGCGCGCGAGCAGGATCGATGCGCCCTGATAGCGCGGCTAATTCAGTACGAAATCCGGATTCAGCGGACGCTTGCTGTTGTCCTGGCCCAGCTGGCCGACATCGAGATAACGCCATTCGTCGAACGCGTTCGGGCCGAAGCCGGTGCGCTTGATGGACTTCAGAAACTGCTTCGGGATGATCGCGTCCGTGTCCACGTTCTCGCGATCGAGCGGCGCGACGAGGCCGCTATGCACATTGAATTTTTCCATGACGCTCTGGCCTTTTCGGATGTTCGGGTTGATCACGCGAGCTTGCGCACGTCGACGAAGTGGCCTTCGATTGCCGCGGCGGCGGCCATCGCGGGACTCACGAGATGCGTGCGACCGCCCGCGCTCTGACGGCCTTCGAAGTTGCGGTTCGACGTCGATGCGCAGCGCTCGCCCGGCTCGAGGCGGTCGGCGTTCATCGCGAGGCACATCGAGCAGCCCGGCTCGCGCCATTCGAAACCGGCGTTCGTGAAGATCTTGTCGAGCCCTTCACGTTCGGCTTGCGCCTTCACGAGACCCGAGCCCGGCACGACCATCGCGAGGCGAATGTTCGACGCGACACGCTTGCCCAGCGACTTCACGACGAACGCGGCCGCGCGCAGGTCCTCGACGCGCGCGTTCGTGCAAGAGCCGATGAAAATCTTGTCCGGCTTGATCGATTCGATCGGCGTGTTCGGCTGCAGCGCCATGTAGGTCAGTGCGCGTTCCATCGCGTCGCGCTTGACGGGGTCCTTTTCCTCCTCGGGATCGGGCACGCGGCCGTCGATCGACGTGACCATTTCCGGCGACGTGCCCCACGTCACCTGCGGCACGATCTCCGCGGCGTTGATCTCGACGACGCGGTCGAACTGCGCACCTTCATCCGACCTGAACTGGCGCCAGTACTCGACCGCCTGATTCCATTCGGCGCCCTGCGGCGAGTACGGACGGTCCTCCAGGTAATTGACGGTCGTGTCGTCGACGGCGACCATGCCGGCGCGCGCCCGCTTCGATCGCCATGTTGCAGACGGTCATGCGGCCTTCCATCGTCAGCGAGCGGATGGTCGATCCACCGAATTCGATGGCGTAGCCCGTGCCGCCCGCCGTGCCGATCTTGCCGATGATCGCGAGCACGATGTCCTTCGCGGTGCAGCCTCGCGGCAACTGGCCTTCGACCTTCACGAGCATGTTCTTGCTCTTCTTCTGAAGGAGCGTTTGCGTGGCGAGCACGTGCTCCACTTCCGACGTGCCGATGCCATGCGCCAGCGCGCCGAACGCGCCATGCGGGACGTGTGCGAGTCGCCGCAGACGATGGTCATGCCCGGCAGCGTCGCGCCCTGCTCCGGCCCGATGATGTGCACGATGCCCTGACGCAGATCGTTCATCTTGAACTGCGTGATGCCGTAGCTATCGCAGTTTTCGTCGAGCGTATCGACCTGCAGCTTCGAAACCGGGTCGGCGATGCCGTGCGAGCGGTCGGTGGTCGGCACGTTGTAGTCGGACACCGCCAGATTCGCGCTGATGCGCCCGCCACACCGGGCGCTGCGCGAGCTTTAGGCCTTCGAAGGCCTGCGGGCTCGTCACTTCATGCAGCAGGTGACGGTCGATGTAGAGGATCGAGGTGCCGTCCTCTTCCGTGTGGATGACGTGTGTGTTCCACAGTTTGTCGTAGAGAGTCTGTGCCATGGTGAGCGCTTTCGTGGGTGACTGCGGGGATCGGTTTGACGATTTGTGGGTCGATTACGCCACCGTCAAGGTGCGCCCGGGTAGTACCCGGCTAGGAAAAAGTTAAATAAAAATAGGCATTTGCGTGGTGGCACCAGTGCCCGGATAAGGAGTACCCGGATGGCGGCGGCGACCCTGTCACCCTGTCGCCAGCTTCGTTCGCTGATACGATCGCCGGCGGGAGACAACGGAGATCGAAGATGGAAAAAGCGGGCGCAAGACGCACATTCCTGCTGATTCACGGCGCATGGCATGGCGGCTGGTGCTGGCGCCTCGTCCTCGAGCGGCTCGCGGCGCGCGGCCATCGTGCATTCGCGCCGACCATGACCGGCCTCGGCGAGCGCCGGCATCTGCTCGAAACGGCGACGTCGCTGGATGTGTGCATCCAGGACATCGAGAATCTGATCGAAGCGGAAGAGCTGGACGATGTGGTCGTCGTCGGACACAGCTTTGGCGGGCTGGTCGCGTCGGGCGTCGCGGACCGCGTGCCGCACGCGATTCGCTCGCTCGTGTTTCTCGACAGCCTGCTCGTCGAAAGCGGGCAGTCGGGATTCGACGTGCTGCCGCAAAGCGTCGTCGAGGAGCGCATTAACGCGGTGAAAGCGAGCGGTCAGATGCTCGCGATGCCGGTCAACGGTCTCGTGGGCACCGGCATTCCCGACGAACATCCGTTTGCCGGCTGGGTGCGCCGGCGGCTGACGCCGCATCCGCTCGCCACCTATACGACACCGCTCACCCTGAAGCATCCGCTGGGCAACGGCCTGCCCTGCACCTACGTGCATTGCGCGAATCCTTCCTACGACACACTGGCGGCCGTCCGCGCGCGTGTCAACACGCTGCCTGGCTGGGGCTGGGAAGCGATCGATACCGGGCACGACGCGATGGTGCTAGCCCCGGATCTGCTCGTCGACCTGCTGGAACGGCTGGCTGCCGGGTCTTAGCGAAGGCGCTTCACGCCGCCACCGGTTCTCCGCGCGCGAACGTCTTCGGCAAGCCCGCACGCGCGATCGCGCCCGTGAACGGCTCGCCCGGCAGCCAGCCGGCGATGGTCTCACGAATCGCCAGCAGCTTGTCGATGTCGATGCCCGTCTTCATGCCCTGCGCCTCCAGCATGAACACGGTGTCCTCGGTGTTGATGTTGCCCGTGGCGTTCGGCGCGAACGGACAACCGCCGAGACCGCCCAGCGAGGCATCGACCGCACGCCCGCATCGACCGCCGCCATCACGTTGGCGAGGCCCAGACCGCGCGTGTCGTGGAAATGGCAGGCCACCGGCACCGCGTCGGCCAGCGCCATGACCTTGCGCATCAGCCCGTAGACCTGCGCGGGATTCGCGTAGCCGACCGTATCCGCGATGGTGATTTCCCCGGCGCCGGCCTCGATGAGCGTCTCCACGAGTCCAAGCACGATGCGCTCATCCACCTTGCCCGCGATCGTGCAGCCGAACGCCGTCGCCACGCCCGCGCCGAGCACGACGGGTACGGCGGCTTCATCGCGCGACGCGACGATGCGCGCGAAGTCCTCCACTGATTCCGCGTGCTGCGCCGCACGTTCTTGAGATTGTGCTCGTTGCTCGCGGAAAGCACGTAGTGCACCTTGCGCAAGCTGACTTCGAACGCACGTTGCGCGCCCTTCAGGTTCGGCACGAGCGCCGCCGCATGAAGGCCGTCGATGGCGAGCGCGCCCGTCGCGACATCGACCGCGTCCGCGAATTGCGGCACGATTTTCGGGGGCACGAAGGACGTCACTTCGATGTCGCGCACGCCGGCATCGACCATCCGCGCGCACCATGCAAGCTTCTGCTCGCTCGTGAGAATCGTGCGCACCATCTACAAGCCGTCCCGCAGGCCGACCTCGCGAATCTGCACTGCTGCATCGTTCATGGTCATTTTCCAGGTCAAATGGTTGCATCCGCAACCGCCTCGCCCTCTTCGGCCTCATCTTCGCCCGCAGGCGCGGCGGAGGTCGAAGGCGCCAGCACCACGGCCGCGATGGCGCCAAGTACCATCAGGAGCGCGATCGCGCCGAGTCCGCCGGCCATGCTGTGGGTCATCGTCTTGATCGAGCCGATGATCATCGGGCTCACGAAGCCGCCCAGCAGGCCCACGCAGTTGATCACCGCGACGCCGCCCCGCGCCGCCGCTGTCCGTCACGAGCGACCATTCCTCGACGACGAGCAGAGACGTTGTTTCGATCAGCTCGATCGACTGGCTACCCGCGTTGCCCACATACACGCGCACGCCGCTCACACCGTCCTTCTGCGCCCGCGCGCCCATGCCGCCCGCGTGGACGTCGTGCATCGTGACGAACTCCTGGCCGGTGCGGGCAATGCGCGCCGCGTCCGTGTCGCGCCCGCTGAAGATGCCCGCGCACGACGCACAGTTGCTCTGCCCCGTGATGCGCTCGGGCACCGCCGGCGCGAGCGCCTTGAGCAACAGGTCGATCACGCGCGGCGAAGTTTCGGTATTGCCCGACACGACCGATGCCGGATAGCGGCAGTTCAGCACGCTTCCCTCGGGCGCGATGATCGTCACCGGCCGATAGCAGCCCTGGTTGATCGGAATGCCCGGATCGGTCAGCGCCTTCACCGTGAACCACGTGCTGTTGCACGTGACGGACAGCGGACAGTTGATGCCGCCGCGCACCTGCGCGCCCGTGCCGGTGTAATCGAACGTGATGTGGTCGCCCGCCTTGGTGATCTTCACCTTGAGCAGCGGCCGCTCCTGCTTCCAGCCCGGCGCTTCGATCGGATCGAGATACTCCTCGGCTTCGTACACGCCGTCGGGAATACGTGCGATTTCCGCGCGGATCAGCTTCTCCGAGTGATCGAGACTCTGGCTCATCACTTCGGCGAGGGCATCGGCGCCGTACTTCGCGACCAGCTCGCCGATACGCCTGTCGCCCACGAACGTGCCCGCGTACTGCGCCTGGATGTCGAGCAGCAATTCATGGGCGTTGCGGCTGTTCTTCGTGGGCAGGTTGAGCATGTCCTGCACCGGCTCGTCGTTGCGATACAGAAAGACCGGAGGGATGCGGATGCCTTCCGCGAACACGTCCCATGTCGTGACCGTGTAGCTGCCAGGCGACTGCCCGCCGATGTCGGTCCAGTGCCCGCGCGTCATCACGAACGCGACGATCTTGCCGTCGGCGAACACCGGCCGCGTGAACTGCACGTCGGGTTGATGATTGCCGCCGCCGACATACGCGTCGTTGCTGACGATGACGTCGCCGGGGCGCAGGTTCTCGCGGCTCACCGCTTCCACCGAGACGCGCGTCGAGATGACCGACGAGCCGAGCATCGTCGGGATGTCGTTGCCTTGCGCGATGAGTTGCATGTCGGCGTCGAAGATCGCGGCCGACGAGTCGCCGCTCGCGTGCATGAGCGGACTGCCGGCGGTGCGCATCATCGCGATCTTCATTTCACGCGCGACTGCGAAGAGACTGCTGCGGATGATTTCGTAAGTAACGATGTCCATGTATTCAGGCTGCCAGTTCGATGACGAGGTTGAGATCAGGATCGACGCGCGCGACATGCGAGGCCTTGAGCACCGCGCAACTGCTGTGCTCTTCGATCACGGCCGGCCCTTCGATCGTCGCGCCGACCGGAATCTCCATGCGCGCGAACACGGGCAGCGTGCGCATGCCGCCGTCGAAATACACTTTGCGCGTGCGGACCGCTTTCGGCAGGATGCCGCCATCGCGGCTCGCCACGCCGCCGCGCCAGCCGGTGCTCGTCACGAGCTGCAGGCGCACGTTCGCAACGACGACCGGCTTGTCCTTGCTGACGAAATTCCATTGCCGCTGATGCGCGCGCTCGAACGCCTGCACGAGCGTGGCGCGAATGCCGGGCGCTTCGTCCTGCACCTCGACGGTGATGACGTCGGGCTGGCCGGCGTAGCGGCAATCGGCGAGGCGCACGACCTTCACGCCCCGCGAGCATCGACGCCGTGGCGCTCCAGCTCCTCCATGCCTTGCGCCGTCAGCTCGTCGAGCGCCTGATGCAGCGTGGCATCGTCGATTGCGGCGAGATCGCTTTCGAGCGGACGCTGATAGTCGTATTGCTGATCGGCGACCGTCATGCCGAACGCGCTAAAGAGACCTGGCAGCGGCGGAATCACGACGCGCCGGATACCCATTTCGTGTGCCAGATCGACGGCATGCACGGGCCCCGCGCCGCCGTAGCAGATGTAGGAGAACTCGCGCGGATCGTAGCCGCGCTCGACCGTCATGATGCGGATGGCCTGCGCCATCAGCGCGTTCGCGACCGAGCGCACGACCTGCGCGGCTTCGGGCCCCGAAACGCCCAGGGGCTTCGCGATCACGTCTTCCACGACGCGCCACGCCGCCTTCGCATCGAGCCTGAATTCGCCGCCGAGGAAGCTGTCGGGATCGATATAGCCGAGCACGAGATTGCAGTCGGTCACGGTCGGACGCGTGCCGCCGCGTCCATAGCATGCGGGGCCGGGATCGGCGCCCGCATCGATCCACACGATCGAGCCGCCGCCCGCGCCGACCGAATCGATGTCGATGCTTGGCGAGCGCACCGTATAGGTATGCAGCAAGCTCTTGTTGCGCAACTCGGGGCGGAAATCGCGGATCAGCGAGACATCGAAGGTCGTGCCGCCCATGTCGCCGAGAATCGCATTCCTGAGCTCGCTCTTTTCGCAGTTGCGGATTGCCGTGGACACGCCGCCCGCAGGACCCGATTCGAGCAGCACGATGGGTTTGTCCCCGACCATCGCCGGACTCGCGAGACCGCCGTTCGATTGCATGAAGAGAAACTTGCCCGCGAAGCCCAGTTGCGCGAGCGCGTCGATGAGCCGGCCGATGTAGCGTCCGCACATGGGCCCGAGCATCGCGTTGATGACGGTCGAGCTCGCGCGCTCGTATTCCATCGCCTCCGGATTAACTTCGTGCGAGGCGCAGATGAAGCGGTCCGGCAGCAGCCGGCGCAGTGCTTCGGCGACTTCGCGCTCGTGCTGCGGATTGACGTGCGCATGCAGCAGGCACACGGCGACCGCTTCGATGTCCGACTCGCGGATCTCGTCGGCGAGCGCTTCCAGATCGGACTGATCGAGCGGGACTTCGACGCGCCCGTCGTAACGCAGGCGCTCGTTTACCTCGAGCCGCCAGCGCCGCTCGACGAGCGGGCGCGGGTTGTCGAACAGCAGGTCGTACAGGTCGGCGCGATCGTGCCGCGACACGCGCCTCAGTTCCAACACGTCGCAAAAGCCGCGCGTCGTGACGAGCGCCGTCTTCGCGCCCGTGCCTTCGACGACCATGTTGGTCGCCATCGTCGTGCCGTGCCCGAGGAAGGACACGTCCGCGCTTTGCGTGCCCGACAGCTCCAGGATCTTGCGAAAGCCTTCGATCGTTCCGACGACGCGGTCCTTCGGCGTCATCGGAACCTTGGTCGACCAGATCTGGCCCGTCTGGTCATCCACCATCACGACATCGGTGAAGGTGCCGCCGACATTGATACCGATTCTCTTCAATTTGCCTCTCTCCATGTGGATGCGTTGCTTCGTCTTGTCCTTTTGCTCGCCGCTCGCGCGTTCCGGCTATGATCGAGCCGCGCAGGAAAGAGCGCGGGTCACGCGGATCGCATGCGACGAACATCGACGAAGCCAGTGTAAAGAGGAGGCATTGGCATGACCAGATAATGAAACCTTCCGATCAGGTGAGAAGCTGGAGTTATATCGGTGATAACCAGTATCGATGCGATTTTGAGAAGACTTCGCGGTAATCACGTCGCGCTCCTGATCGCGCTCGACGATTACGGCTCGCTGCGGCGCGCGGCGCAGCAGGTGTCGCTGTCGCAGCCCGCGACCACCAAATCCTTGCGCGAGATCGAGGCAATGTTCGGTACGGAGCTGTTCGCGCGCTCGCCGCGCGGCATCGTGCCGAATGAGCTGGGACGCTGCGTGATTCGCCATGCGCGCGCGGTGCGTTCCGAGATCGGCGCATTGCGCGACGAACTTGCGGCGATCATGCGCGGCGGCGGCACGCTCGCGATCGGCGCCGTGATGGGGTCGATGCCGGTCTGGCTCACTCCGGTGCTCAAATCCCTGCGCGAAGTGCAGCCGGATATTTCCGTCGAAGTCTGGGAAGACAACAGCGCGCAATTGCTGTCGATGCTCGATCAGCGCCTGCTCGATCTGGTGATCGGGCGGCCGAGCATCAGCGTGCATCCGGAGGCTCATGACTTCATTCCCCTCGAAGTGGAGGAAGTGTGTTTCGTCGTCGATGGCGCGGACCCGCTCGCACGCGAACCACACCTGACGCTCGCGGATCTGGGCGGCAATCCATGGATCGTGCCGCAAGCCACGCTGCCGATGCGCTCGCTGCTCGAGCAGCTGTTCGACGATGCCGAAGTGCCGTTTCCGCGTTACGCGATCGAAACGTCATCGACATTCGCAACCTTGTCGCTGCTACGCTCCGGCGCGGGAACGGTCGGACTGGTGCCGCTCAAGGTGGCGCAGTATTTCGCCGAGCACGGGCTGGTGGCGGTGCTGCCGATCCGCGTGCAACGGTGCGGCGCGCCTTATGGCATTGCGACACGGCGCGGCGCGATCTTGACGCAGCCGGTGCAGCGGTTCATCGAGTTGTGTGTTGGCAAGCGGGACAGCGAGATGTGAAACAGCTTCGGCCGCGCGGCAACCAAGGGGCGCACCCGAAGCGCTACAAAGGACTCTCAATGCCCGGGCACGGCGCACAGTCCGAGCTGATTTCTCCCATTGGCAACATTCATCATTCAAGGATCACCCGATGACCAGCAATGCACGATCATCTGCGCACTGTCATCGTGGCTCCGATGACTTCGAAAGGCACGTCGGCACCTTTTCGAATTGCGGTGTCGTTCAAGCGTAAACAAGGACTCGTTCTTCTGGATCGACTTCGCACTGTAGACGAGATACGGCTGATCAGGAAGGAAGGCGCCATAGCCTGTGACACGCTCTCGAACGCGTTGCACACACTACAGGAAGTCTGCGCCGACTGATTTTCTTCGCGCGATGCTGCGGCCCCGAAAAAAGCCCCGGCGATCACTCGCCGGGGCCTTCCCCATCAATCTACAACGCGATCAGCTTAGCGCTGCGCCAGCGGCTTGACTTCACGCGGCGTCTGGCCGATGAACAACTGACGCGGACGACCGATCTTCTGTTCCGGATCCGCAATCATCTCGTTCCACTGTGCGATCCAGCCGACCGTACGCGCCATCGCGAAGATACACGTGAACATCGACGTCGGGATGCACAGCGCGCGCTGCACGATGCCCGAGTAGAAGTCGACGTTCGGATACAGCTTGCGCGACACGAAGTATTCGTCTTCCAGCGCGATCTTTTCGAGCTCCATCGCAAGCTTGAACAGCGGGTCGTCGTGCAGGCCGAGCTCGTTCAGCACTTCGTGGCACGTCTCGCGCATCAGCTTCGCGCGCGGATCGTAGTTCTTGTACACGCGGTGACCGAAGCCCATCAGCTTCACGCCCGAGTTCTTGTCCTTCACCTGCTTGATGAACTCGGGAATGTTGTCGACCGAGCCGATCTCTTCCAGCATGTTCAGCGCGGCTTCGTTGGCGCCGCCGTGCGCCGGGCCCCACAGACACGCGATACCCGCCGCGATACATGCGAACGGATTCGCGCCTGACGAACCCGCCAGACGCACGGTGGACGTCGACGCGTTCTGCTCGTGGTCCGCGTGCAGGATCAGGATCCGGTCGAGGGCGCGCACGAGCACGTCGTTGACCTTGTACTCTTCGCACGGGTTCGAGAACATCATGTGCATGAAGTTCGCGCTGTACGACAGTTCGTTCTTCGGGTACACGAACGGCTGACCGATACTGAACTTGTACGCCATCGCGACCAGCGTCGGCAGCTTCGCGATCATGCGGATCGCCGAAACTTCACGGTGACGCGGATCGTTGATGCGCGGATCGTTGATGTTCAGCGAGTCGTGATAGAACGCCGACAGCGCGCCAACGGCAGCCGTCAGCACGGCCATCGGGTGCGCGTCGCGACGGAAGCCGCGGAAGAAGAAGTGCATCTGCTCGTGCACCATCGTGTGACGCGTGACCGTGTCCACGAACTCCTTGTTCTGCGATTTATTGGGCAGTTCGCCCTTCAGCAGCAGGTAGCAGGTATCGAGGAAGTCGGCGTTCACAGCCAGCTGCTCGATCGGGTAACCGCGGTACAGCAGTTCGCCCTTGTCGCCGTCGATGTAGGTGATCGCGGAATTGCACACCGCCGTCGACATGAAGCCCGGGTCATACGTGAACTTTCCGGTCTGACCGTACAGCTTGCGGATGTCGATCACGTCCGGCCCCATCGTGCCTTTGTAGATCGGCATTTCGACGCTCGGCGAGTTGTCGCTGAACGATAGCGTGGCTTTAACATCTGACGGGGTCATAGCACATCCTCAATCGAAGTATGAATACAGGTTCTCGATAATTTGCACGACGGAAGCTGCGCGGCAAAAACTGTACAGTCGGCCGATGATTTCAGTCCGGCGCGTTGTGCGGCCGGGTCGTACGATTCGCGCTGCGATGTGCGGTGCAAGTCACAACCATGGGCCCATTTTGCAAAACTCCGCGGATTCCTGCTGAAGTCACACGGAACGCAGCATGTCCAGCAAGCGGATTACATCCGGCGTCGCTAGGTCGCCTTCCGGTTCGGTGCGCGCCAGCAGCAGGTCCATCAGTTCGTTGTCGCTCAGTTCCAGCAGGCGCGTCAATGCGGCCACGTCGGCGTCACTGAGGCCGTGCTCATATCGGCTGAAGAAACGATCGAAGATCAGATCGTTTTCCAGCAGGCCGCGCCGCGCGCGCCAGCGAAGACGCGCGCGGCGAAGGGGGTCGGACTGATGCGATTCGTCGTTTTGGTGGTCGACCATGACATCATCCATCTCAGACAGCGCGGCGCACCATCAATTCCTTGATCTTGCCGATCGCCTTGGTCGGGTTGAGCCCCTTGGGGCACACGTCGACGCAATTCATGATCGTATGGCAACGGAACAGACGATACGGATCTTCCAGGTTGTCCAGGCGTTCGCCCGTCGCCTGATCGCGGCTGTCCGCGATGAAGCGATAGGCCTGCAGCAAGCCCGCGGGTCCCACGAACTTGTCCGGGTTCCACCAGAAGCTCGGGCACGAGGTCGAGCAGCTCGCGCACAGAATGCACTCGTAGAGGCCGTCCAGCTCATCGCGCTCCACGGGCGACTGCAGACGCTCCTTCTCCGGCGGCGGCGTATCGTTGATCAGATACGGCTTGATCGAATGATACTGGTTGAAGAACTGCGTGAAGTCGCAGATTAGATCGCGCACCACCGGCAGACCCGGCAGCGGGCGCAGCACGATGCGCTGCGGCAGCTCGTTCAGGTTTGTCAGGCACGCCAGGCCGTTCTTGCCGTTGATGTTCATCGCGTCCGAGCCGCACACGCCCTCGCGGCACGAGCGGCGGAACGACAGCGTCTCGTCGACCGACTTCAGCTTCACCAGCGCATCCAGCAGCATGCGCTCGTGCTCCAGTTCGAGCTCGTACGTCTGCATGCGCGGCACGGCGTCCTTGTCCGGATCGTAGCGATAGACTTCAAAAATTCTCTTTACCATTTCGATATTCCCCTGTGCCTTAGAAGGTCCGGGCCTTCGGCGGCACCGATTCGACCGTCAGCGGCTTCATCTGCACCGGCTTGTACTCGAGGCAATCGCCCTCGCTGAACCACAGCGTGTGGCGCAACCAGTTCTCGTCGTCGCGATGCTCGTAGCCGCGGTACGCATGCGCACCGCGGCTTTCCTTGCGCGCCTCGGCGGAGACCATCGTCGCGCGTGCCACTTCGATCAGGTTCGCCAACTCGAGCGCCTCGACCTTCGCCGTGTTGAACACCTTCGACTTGTCCTTCAGATGCACGTGCTTCACGCGCTCGGCCATCTCCGCGATCTTGCCCACGCCCTCTTCCAGCAGCTTCGAGGTGCGGAACACGCCCGCGTGCGCCTGCATCGACGAGCGAATGTCGTTGGCGATGCTCTGCGTGTATTCGCCCGAAGTCGACTTCTCCAGCACCGCGAGACGTTCCATCGCGAAGTCGGCGGCATCGGCCGGCAGCGGCTTGTGCTCTTTGAGCTCGCGTGCATGCTTGATGATGTGATTGCCCGCCGCGCGGCCAAAGACAACGAGGTCCAGCAGCGAGTTCGTGCCCAGACGGTTCGCGCCGTGCACCGAAACGCACGAGCATTCGCCCACGGCGTAGAAGCCGTTGACCGGATCGTTGTAGCCCTTCGCGGTGCCCACCACCTGGCCATGCATGTTTGTCGGAATGCCACCCATCTGATAGTGGATGGTCGGCACAACAGGAATCGGCTCCTTGATGCAGTCCACGTTCGCGAACTTCAGCGCGATCTCGCGAATCGACGGCAGACGCTTCATGATCGTCTCCGCGCCGATGTGCGACAGATCCAGCAGCACGTGATCCTTGTTCGGACCCACGCCGCGGCCTTCCTTGATCTCCTGGTCCATCGAGCGCGAGACGAAGTCGCGCGGGGCGAGATCCTTCAGCATGGGCGCATAGCGCTCCATGAAGCGGTCGCCGTTCGAGTTGCGCAGAATGCCGCCTTCGCCGCGCACGCCTTCGGTGATCAGCACGCCCGCGCCGGCCACGCCCGTCGGGTGGAACTGCCAGAACTCCATGTCCTGCAGCGCGATGCCCGAGCGCGCCGCCATGCCCAGGCCATCGCCCGTATTGATGAACGCATTCGTCGATGCCGCGAAGATCCGCCCCGCGCCGCCCGTGGCGAACAGCGTCATCTTGCCTTCGAGGATATAGACCTCGCCCGTCTCCATTTCGAGCGCGGTCACCCCGAGCACATCGCCGTCGGCGTCGCGGATCAGATCCAGCGCCATCCATTCGACGAAGAAGTGCGTCTTGGCCGCGACGTTCTGCTGATACAGCGTGTGCAGCAGGGCGTGGCCCGTGCGGTCGGCCGCAGCACAGGCGCGCTGCACCGGCTTCTCGCCGTAGTTCGCGGTGTGGCCGCCGAACGGACGCTGATAGATCGTGCCATCCGGGTTGCGGTCGAACGGCATGCCCATGTGTTCGAGCTCGTACAACGCATTGGGCGCTTCGCGGCACATGAATTCGATGGCGTCCTGATCGCCCAGCCAGTCGGAGCCCTTGATCGTGTCGTAGAAGTGATAGTGCCAGTTGTCCTCGCTCATGTTGCCGAGCGAGGCGCCGATGCCGCCTTGTGCCGCGACCGTGTGCGAGCGCGTCGGAAACACCTTCGAGAGCACCGCGACGGAAAGCCCCGCACGCGCGAGCTGGAGCGATGCGCGCATGCCCGAGCCGCCCGCGCCGACGATGACCACGTCAAAGCGACGACGCGGCAGGGAAGTCTTGATTGCAGCCATGTTCTTTACACTCTCCAGAGAATCTGTGCGGCGTAGCCGGCGCATCCGATGAGCCACAGGATGGTCAACACCTGCAGGAACAGGCGCCAGCCCATGGGCTTGACGTAGTCCATCCAGATGTCGCGAATGCCGACCCACGCGTGGTAGAACAGGCAGAGCAAGGCTACGAAAGTCGCCAGCTTCATCCACTGGGTCGCGAAAATACCCGCCCAGCCTTCATAGGAGAAGTTGTGCGCGCCGAAGAACCAGAAGAGCAGAATGACGGTATAGACGGCCATCACGACCGCGGTGATGCGTTGCGCGAGCCAGTCGCGCAGACCATAGTGCGCGCCGGCGACCAGGCGCTTGGGGCCGACTCGATTGTGGGTTGCCATGTTCTTGTTATCTCCTTCAGAAAGCGCCAAAGAGCTTGAGCGCCATCGCGAGCGTGAGCAGCAGCGAGACGATCAGCACGATGAGCGCGGTCTGCTTTCCGCCTTCCTTGTTCACCGCGACGTGGGTGTCGAGCAGAAGAAAACGGATGCCCGCGTAGAAGTGATGCAGATACGCCCACGACAGCACGAGCGTGATGATCTTGACGATGGGATTGGCGAGGAAGCCCTTGAACGCGTCGAAGCTGATTTCCGACGTGAGGCTCTGGTCGAGCAGATACAGGATGAACGGCAGACACACGAAGAGCAGCAGGCCGCTGATGCGATGCAGGATCGATACCTTCCCCGCCAGCGGCAAGCGATACTTCGCGATTTGGCCGATCCCGATGTTCCGGTACTCGGGCCTTAGTTTTTTTGCGGCTTCAGCCATGCTAGACCCCAACTTGTTATTACACCAGTCCGCGATTTTAGCGCCTTTTTATTTCGCGCTGCAGCGAACAATCGTCCAAGAGACCGTTGCTGTACGCGCGGCGGTTTCAAGGTTGAAGCGCAACAGCGGGTTTAATGTTTAGAGCCATGAGGATGAGCTGCGGAAGCGAGTGTGGCGGCGAAGACCTCGAGCGGCGAATGGAAGGCGTGAGTGGCGCGAGGCCTGC
>LFJH01000113.1 GCA_001189335.2 Candidatus Paraburkholderia schumanniana | reverse complement strand
CGTGCGTTTGCGGCGAGTCTCGAACCCCGCACCTTGATCCGCGGCCATCGCGAGCGTCTGCTGCTTCATTGTCTTTTGCCTTTCTCGTTGCTTGTGCGTTCTATAACGCTTGACGCGCACAAGCGGTAGACTTAATCAGCATTGCCTTAAACCGAATTCTCTTCTCGGTCGCACTGCCCCCTTCCGTCGAAGTGGGCCGCAACGTCACATTCGATTATCAGGGGCTCGGTATCGTGGTTCATCGCAGTGCGGTGCTCGGCAACAATATCGTTACCGCGCCGAACGTGGTCATCGGTGGACGCGGGCGGCCGGGTGCGCCGGTCATCGGGGACGATGTGCTCATCGGCGCAGGCGCCTGTGTACTCGGCCCGCTCATGATCGGTAAGGGTGCGAAGATCGGCGCGAATGCCGTGGTACTGAGCGACGTGCCGCCGGGCGCAACAGTGATCGGCGCTCCTGCGCGAGTCCTTGAAGGTTGAGCCGCGACGCGGCGAGCATCACCCCGGCTCCACCACAAACCCCCTCTTCCTAAGCAATTCGAGCACCCCCCTCGGCCCGCCGAGATGGAGCGCCCCGATCGCCACGAACACCGGCTTATCCGGCGCGGCGAGCTGTACCATCCTCGCGGCAAACCGCTGATTCCGCTGATATACCACGCGATTATCGACCTGCGCCGCCAGCGCCTTGTTCCTCGCCAGCTTTGAGCTCTTCGCATTGTCCCAGGCCTTGAGCGCATCCGCATCGCCGATGCGCCATAACCGATGCAGCTCCTTCACATCCGCGATATTTTCCGCCGGCGTCTGCACCAGATCCTGGGCGAGCATCTCTCGCTGCTGCGCCGACGTGAGCCGCGTGAACGTCGAAATCTGCTCGTTTAGGGTTTCCAGCCCAACGATCTGCCCCCGCGCCCGCAGATACACGTTCTGCAACTGCGCCTCCGTCCCATACTCGCTCTGAAATCCGGCCTTCAGCGTGTCGTACGTCTCGATCAGCATCGACGCGAGCCATGGTCGCGTGTGCCGTAACTCCTTCAGTGCCTCCGGATTGCCGCGCATGCGCGCCTCGACCTTCTTCCACATCGAGTCCGGCAGATAGTCGATCAGACATTCGCTGCGACACATGCCGTAGCGATTCACATCGTCCTGCGAAAGCAGAAGTTCGTCGGGGGAAATTTCGAGCGCCAGCGTCGGCGACGCATCGAGCGCTGCGAGTATTCGTTGGCGAAACGGCTGCTTGGGCGGATAGTCGCTCGCGAAACCCACATGGAGCGTGCCGAGGACATAGAGGGTCGTCGAGCCCTTGGTCGCGACGTAGAACGGCATGCGCGGCGGCGGCGCGCGCACCGGGCCGCTCGTCGTGGTCGTACCATCCGAGCGATCCACGCGCGGCGGCGGTGCCGGTTTGGACGGCGCGGCGGCAGTGCCGGCATCGCCCGCGGCCTGAGGCGTGCGCGAGCCGACCACGGCAAAGCTCGCCGGCGAAACACCGACGCCCGCCGTAAACAGCACGAACGACAGCGCAGCGGCTGTCGTTTTGGCGAACGCCGCGCGGAGCAAACGCGGCTTGTCGTATGAATCCGGCACGACCGACATCTTAAAACATTCATGTGTCGCGCCGTGCACTCACCTCACCCGCCGCGAATCAGGCCTCGTCGTCTCCGACTTCTTCGGCGCGATGACACGACACCTGACGTCCATCCACGACACGCAGCTTCGGCTCTTCGGTGCGGCATCGCTCGATGGCATACGGGCAGCGCTGATGAAACGTGCAGCCCGACGGCGGATTGAGCGGCGACGGCATCTCGCCCTGCAGCCTGATCTTGATGCGCCGGTCTTCCTCGAACAGAGCAGGCGTCGCGGACATCAGCGCGCGCGTGTACGGATGACGCGGCTTCGCGAAAATCGTCTTCTTGTCGCCCAGCTCTGCGATGCCACCAAAGTACATCACCATCACGTCGTCGGCGATATGCTTCACCACCGACAGATTGTGCGAGATGAACACGTAGCTCGTACCGAACTGCTCCTGCAGATCCATGAAGAGATTCAGGATCTGCGCCTGGATCGACACGTCGAGCGCGGAAACGGGTTCATCGGCGACGACGATCTGCGGATCGAGAATCATCGCTCGCGCGATCGCGACGCGCTGCCGCTGCCCGCCCGAAAACATGTGCGGATAGCGCGACGCATGCTCGGGCCGCAGGCCGACCGTGCGCATCATGTGCGCGATGCGCTCGGCCCGCTGTGTCGCGTTGAGCTTCGTGTTGATCGCGAGTGGCTCGCCGAGCGTCTGCTCGACGGTCTTGCGCGGATTCAGCGACGCGAACGGGTTCTGAAACACCATCTGCACGCGCTGGCGCAATTCGGCGATCTTCGCCTTGCTCGCACCGGCAACGTCATCGCCTTCTATCAGCAAGCGGCCCGAGGTGGGCGTTTCGATCATCGTCAACTGACGCGCGAGCGTCGACTTGCCACAGCCCGATTCGCCCACGACCGCGAGCGTGCGCCCCCGCTCAAGCTCGAACGACACGCCATTGAGCGCCTTCACCGTGCCGTGCTGGAATGCACTGCACTTCACGTCGTAATGCTTCGTGAGCCGGTCGGCGGCGAGCACGATGTCCTGCTTGATTTCCTTCGGTACGGCGTTCATCGCGCGCCCTCCACGACTACATCGATATTCAGCGGCTTGATGCAGGGCGCACGCACTGCCGGATCGTTCTTGTCGAGCTGGAACAGATTCGGCCGCGCCTTCCAGCAATCCTCGACGACATACTTGCAGCGCGGCGCGAAGAAACATCCGCCCGGCCGGTCGTCCTTGCCGGGCACCATGCCCGGCAGCGCAGCGAGGCGGTCCGCGCCACGGCTATGCTCGGGAATCGCTGCGAGCAGCGCTTCGGTGTACGGATGGTGCGGCTCGCTGAAAATCGTCGGCACGTGATTCGTCTCGATGATCTCGCCCGCGTACATCACCGCGACACGCTGCGCCACTTCGGACACCACGGCCAGATCGTGCGAGATCAGCACGAGCGCCATCCCGCGCTCCTTCTGTAGACGCACGAGTAGTTCCATGATCTGCGCCTGAATCGTCACGTCGAGCGCGGTGGTCGGCTCGTCGGCGATCAGCAACTTCGGATTGCATGCGACCGCCATGGCGATCATCACGCGCTGATTCATCCCGCCCGACATCTGATGCGGAAACGAACCGATGCGGTTCTTCGCATCCGGAATGCCGACCTGGTCGAGCAGTTCTACGCGCGCCTGTGGAGCGCGTCGCCACGTAGGCCTTCGTGCAGCTTCAGTACTTCCTTGATCTGATAGCCGACGGTATAGCTCGGGTTCAGGCTCGTCAGCGCGTCCTGAAACACCATCGCGATGTCCTTGCCGATGATCCTGCGACGCTCGCGCGCCGACGCCCTCAGCAAGTCCTTGCCATCGAACGTGACCTGATCGGCGGTGACCTTGCCGGGCGCGTCGATGAGGCCCATCAGCGCCATCATCGTGACGCTCTTGCCCGAGCCTGATTCGCCCACGACGCCGACGACTTCACCCGGCTTCACGGAAAGATCGATGCGATCGACCGCCTGCGTGCCGCCGAACGTCACTTGCAAATTACGGATAGTCAACAGATCGTTCATGTCTTAGCCCATCCGCTTGAGTTTCGGATCGAGCGCATCGCACAGCCCGTCGCCGAGCAGATTGATGACGAGCACCGACACCAGAATCGACAGGCCTGGCATCGTCACGATCCACCATGCCCTTTCGATGTAATCGCGCGCCGAGGCCAGCATCGCGCCCCACTCCGCCGCCGGCGGCTGCACGCTCAGGCCGAGAAAGCCGAGCGCGGCGGCATCGAGAATCGCGGACGAGAAGCCGAGCGTCGCCTGCACGATGAGCGGGGCGGCGCAGTTCGGCAGCACCTGCGAGAACATCAGGCGCATCGTGCCCGCGCCGGCAACGCGCGATGCCGTCACGTATCCCTTCTGCAATTCGCCGAGCGCGGACGCGCGCGTCAGGCGCACATAACCGGGAAGCGCGACGATTGCGATCGCGAACATCGTATTGACGAGTCCCGGCCCGATGATCGCGACGACGGCAACCGCGAGCAGCAGCGAAAGCAACGCGAGCAGCACGTCCATCACGCACATGATCGGCGTATCGAGCCAGTTGAAGAAAGCGGCCATGAGCCCCAGCACGACGCCCGGAATCAGCGCGAGCACCACCGACACGAAGCCGATCCAGAACGACAGCCGCGCGCCGTACATCAGGCGCGAGAGGATGTCGCGGCCGGCTTCATCGGTGCCCAGCAGGAACATGCGGTCGCCGCCTTCGAGCCATGCGGGCGGAATCTTCACGTGGTCGCGGTATTGCTCGATCGGGCTATGCGGTGCGATTCGCGGCGCGAAGACCGCCACGAGAATCAGCGCGACGACGATCATTCCCGCGACGACGGCGCCGCGATTGCGCGAGAAATTCGCCCAGAACTCGCGCGCCGCGACCATGCGGCCGGACGGCGACGTCAGCATTTGTGGCGGAAGATTGTTTTGAATGTCGGCCATCATGCCTCCCGCAGAGCCGCCTCAACGGAGGCAGCGAACGTGTGAGCGTGGGGGTAGTCCATCTTTTACCTCGTATGGCGAATGCGCGGATTCAACACGCCGTAGAGCAGATCGACGATCAGATTCACGACGATCACGAGCGACGCGATCATCAGAATGCCGCCTTGCACGACCGGGTAGTCGCGGCGCGAAATGGCATCGATGAGCCACTTGCCGACGCCCGGCCACGAGAACAGCGTCTCCGTCAGTACGGCGCCCGCGAGCAGCGTGTCGACCTGCAGGCCGATTACGGTCACCACGGGAATCAGTGCATTGCGCAGCGCATGAACCACTACGACCCGAAGCGGCGACAGGCCTTTCGCGCGTGCCGTGTAGATGTAGTCTTCGCGCAGCACCTCGAGCATCGACGAACGTGTCATGCGCGCGACGACCGCGAGCGGGATCGTGCCGAGCACGATGGTCGGCAGAATCAGATGCGACAGCGCGGACGTGAACGCGCCCTCGTCGGTGGAAAAGAGCGAGTCGATCAGCATGAAGTCGGTAACGCGCGGAATGTCATATTCCACCGCGATCCGCCCCGACACCGGCGTCCAGCCGAGCTTCGCGGAGAAGAACATGATGAGGATCAGGCCCCACCAGAAAATCGGCATGGAATAGCCGGTGAGCGCGGTGCCCATCACGCCGTGATCAACGACGGTGCCGCGCCGGAGCGCAGCCGCGACGCCCGCCGGCAAACCGACGATGAGTGCGAAGATCATCGCGCAGACGGAGAGCTCGACGGTGGCCGGGAAGCGCGCCAGAAACTCGCCCATCACGCTCGTATTCGTGATGATCGACGTGCCGAGATCGCCCTTCAGCGCATGCCCGACGTAGTTGAGATATTGCAGCGGCAGCGGCTGATCGAGGCCGAGGCGCTTCATGGCTTCGGCGTGCATGGCCGGGTCCACGCCGCGCTCGCCCATCATGACTTCGATGGGGTCGCCCGGTATCAGGTGGATGAGCGCGAACGCAAGAATCGTAATGCCGATGAACGTCGGTATCACCATTCCTATGCGTCGCAAAACGAATCGGAACATGATCGCCCTTTGGTTCGTTCGTGGGGATAGAAACGTGGCCGGCGGCTGGGATCGGTTGGACCCCGCGCCGCCGGACCTGTTCGATTAGTTATGGTTTAATGCAAAAAGCGTTCCGCAGCAAAGACTTACTGCATGCCGACGCCATCGAAGTGCGCGTAGCCCAGCGGCTCGATCTTCATGTTCGTCACCTTCTTGCTCACCGGTTGATAGACCGCGGAGTGCGCGATCGGCGAGAACGGCAGTTGCTGCGCGAAGATCTGCTGCGCTTCGGTGTAGGACTTCGTCCGCGCGGCGACATCGGTCGTCGAGCGGCCCTTCACGACGAGATCGTCGAACGGCTTGTAGCACCACTTCGAGAAGTTGCTGCCCTTCACCGCGTCGCAGCCGAGCAGCGTGCCGAGCCAGTTGTCGGGATCGCCGTTGTCGCCCGTCCAGCCGATCAAGAGCGCATCATGCTCGCCCGCGTGCGCGCGCTTAAGCTTAAGATACTCGCCCCACTCGTACGAGACGATCTTCGCCTTCACGCCGATCTTCGCCCAGTCCGCCTGAATCATTTCCGCCATCAGGCGCGCGTTCGGGTTGTAGGCGCGTTGAACCGGCATGGCCCACAGCGTGATCTCGAAGCCGTTCGGATAGCCCGCCTTCGAGAGCAGCTCCTTCGCCTTCGCGGTGTCGTACGGCTGGCCTTTCAGGTTCTTGTCGTAGGACCACTGGGTCGGCGGCATCGGTGCGGTAGCCGGCTGGCCCGCGCCCTGATAAACGGAATCGATGATCGCCTTCTTGTTGATCGCCATGTCGAGCGCGCGGCGCACGTCAGTGTTGTCCAGGCCCTTCTTCGTCACGTTGTATGCGACATAGCCTTCGTTGAAACTCGCCTGCGACGGCGTATCGATGTTCGACGCCGACTTGAGCGCCGCGATATCGCCCGGACGCGGATAGCTCATCACCTGACATTCATTGTTCTTCAGCTTCTGCACGCGCACGGCGGCATCCGGCGTGATCGAGAAGATCAGCTTCGAGATCTGCACCGCGTTCGGCTTCCAGTAATCGGGGTTGCCGTCGAAGCGGATGGTCGCGTCCTTCGTGTAGCTGCGGAAAATGAAGGGACCCGTGCCGACCAGATACTGGTTGATATCCGCGGCCTTGCCGTCCTTCAGCAGCTTGTCCGCGTACTCGGCGGACAGGATCGACGCGTATTCCATCGCCATGTTCTGGATGAACGGCGCGCTCACTTCCTTCAGCGTGAACTTCACGGTGTATGGATCCACCTTCTCGATCTTCGAGATCAGCTTGTCCATGCCGAGGTCCGTGAAATACGGAAACTGCACGTTGTACGCCTTGCGGAACGGGTTGTTCGGATCGAGCATGCGGTTGAACGTGAACATCACGTCGTCCGCATTGAATTCGCGCGTCGGCTTGAAGAAGGATGTCGTCTGGAACTTCACGCCGTGACGCAGATGGAACGTGTAGGTCAGGCCATCCGGCGACACATCCCATTTTTCGGCGAGACCCGGCTCGACCTTCGTGCCGCCGCGCTCGAATTCGACGAGCCGGTTGTAGACGGTGAAGGTGTTCGCGGTGAAATCGGTGCCGGTCGTGTACTGCGCGGGATCGAAGCCGGCCGGGCTGCCTTCCGAGCAGTACACCAGCGTCTTGTTCGGGATGGCGGCGTTCGCAGCGGTTGCCGCAAAGAGCGATGCCGTGGTCACCAGCGCCGAGATACGGACGGCTCGCAACAGGCTGTTTTTGTTCACGTTTCCTCCAAGTCGATACCGGCTCTTGGCCAGCGTAGCGCGAGTGTACTTGATCGCACGGCCCGTTTTTCGGTGCGTGTGCGCGAAGTCGGGTGCTATCCTAGGGAACCTCTGCCAAACTTCCGATCCTGGCACCTGATTGGACTATCCTGGAAAGAAGAGAAATTCAAGGACATCTTCGATGACACAACTTGGTCTTGGTCTGGATCTTTCAACGAAACGTACTC
>LFJH01000112.1 GCA_001189335.2 Candidatus Paraburkholderia schumanniana | reverse complement strand
ACAACTTTCGCCGACTGCGTATTCGCTTCGAGCGCCTCGCTTTCATCCACGAGGCTTTCCTCGAAATCGCTTGCTGCATCATATGCTGGCGACACCTGCAAAAGTCATTCTGTTAGCGCCTCTAAGTGAATCGTTCGGATTTGACCATACGAATGAAACTGCGAGGTGTCAGCAATACCGCGCGTGGTCGCCGCCAAACCCCTCCCGGCACGGCGTTCGAGCCGGCATGGTCTGCACGTTATAGGCCGGTTCGCAGGCGCGCTGCACGCGCGCCCGCCTTCCGCTACGATGCAAGTCGACGCGCTTGCCGCAACTGCTCAGGTTATCGAAGCAGGCCGACATCGCGTCAAAAAGGCATCGTCATCGAGCGTGCGCCGCGTGGCGGAGCGGACACGGCACATGCGGCCGGCGGCGGCGAGCGCGCCGCGTGCATCGACGTCGCGTGGCGTGGCAGTCATCGCAGTTCCACTTCTTCTTTCGGGAAACCTCTCGTGCAAAAGACAGCATCGGCAAAATGGAGCGGCGGCATCAAGGACGGCAAGGGTTTCATCTCGACGCAGACTGGCGTGCTCAACGAAGCGCCCTACGGGTTCAAGTCGCGCTTTGAGGAAGGGCCCGGCACGAATCCGGAAGAACTGATTGGCGCGGCGCACGCGGGCTGCTTCACCATGGCACTCTCGCTGCAACTCGAGATGGCAGGCATGAAGGCGGGGAGTCTCGAGACGAAATCGACCGTGACGCTCGACAAGGACGGCGACGGCTTCACGATCACCGCATGCCAGCTCGACCTGAAGGCGAAGATTCCGGGCGCGGACAAGGCTGCCTTCGACAAGGCCGCGCAGGCCGCAAAGGAAGGCTGTCCGGTGTCGAAGCTCTTCGCGGGCAATACGAAGATCACGCTGAACGCGCAACTCGTGTCGTAAATCACGCGCAAGCATGCAACGCGGACGGGTCCATCGCCCGTCCGCGTTTTTTTAGCGCGTGAGTTCCTCGATGACGACGCCGTACGGCTCGGTGCGCGAGCGTACCGCGATGGCGAGCCGTTTTGCGAGCCCGTGATCGGCGAGAAAAGTGGCCATGTCGAGCGGCATCATCGCGACGAGCGTCGGGTCGCTTTGCAGCAGCAGAATGGTCGTGATGGTCAACGCCGTCTCAATCGGATGCAGGGGCAGCGGCAGGCCGGCTTCCCTGAACTCGCGCTCGTAGAGGTTGCGATCGGCATGATGCTCGGATAGACGATTCATTGGCTCGACGCGAGCTCGGCCAGTTCGACGCGCGGCGCGTCCACGAGCGCATGCGCGACGCCCGCGCCGATCGCGAGCCGCCCGCCCGTGCCTTGCAGAATTCCCGCCATTTCCTCGCGCAGATGCGCGACGTCCATGTGGATCAGCCGCGCGTAGCGGATCACGCAGCGCCCGAGCTCGTTCGGCTCTATGCCCTGCGCCGAGCGCGTGAAAAGCGTCGCGCCGAGCGTGGCTTCGATCTCGCGCAGCGCCTTGGTCGCGCCGGGTTGCGTGAGCGCCATCTCGTCGGCGGCGCGATGCAGCGAACCGTGGTCGTCCAGCGCGATCAGCAGACGCAGTTGCTTGAGCCGCAGGCGCGCGGCGATCGAATCGGCATTGGGCAGCATGGACAGAAGAGAAGCTTCGGGACAACGAGAAGATAACGGAAAGTTATCGCCCCGGCAGCAGCTTTCATTATTCAAGCGCGCACGGCTTGTCTACATTGTGGTCTTCTGTCCATCCGTCAAGGAAACACCGACTCATGAAGCTGCTGCGATACGGCGCGCCCGGCCGCGAAAAACCCGGCCTTCTCGATTCCAACGGCACGATTCGCGATCTGTCCGGCGTCATCGGCGATATCGCCGGCGACGTCCTTCTGCCCGAATCGCTCGCGCGTCTCGCGAAGCCCGATCCGTCGACGTTGCCGATCGTGCCCGCCGGCGAACGCATCGGGCCATGCGTCGGACGCATCGGCAAGTTCATCTGCATCGGCCTGAACTATGCCGATCACGCGGCGGAATCGAATCTGCCGGTGCCGTCCGAACCGGTCGTGTTCAACAAGTGGCTCTCGGCGGTCGTCGGCCCGAACGACGACGTGCGCATTCCGCGCGGCTCGAAGAAGACCGATTGGGAGGTCGAGCTGGGCGTGGTGATCGGCAAGGGCGGCGCGTACATCGACGAAGCCGACGCCATGAGCCACGTCGCCGGCTACTGCGTGATCAACGACGTGTCCGAGCGCAACGACGTGTCCGAGCGCGAGTATCAGATCGAGCGCGGCGGCACGTGGGACAAGTGCAAGGGTTGCGACACGTTCGGCCCGATCGGCCCGTGGCTCGTCACCGCCGACGAAGTGCCCGATCCGCACAGGCTGCCGCTGTGGCTCGAAGTCGACGGCAAGCGCTATCAGAACGGCAACACCAGCACCATGATCTTCAAGGTGGGCCACATCGTCTCGTACCTGAGCCGCTTCATGAGCCTGCAGCCGGGCGACGTCATCTCGACGGGCACGCCGCCGGGCGTGGGCATGGGACAGAAGCCCGAAGCCATCTATCTGCGCGCGGGCCAGGTGATGCGTCTGGGCATCGAAGGCCTCGGTGCACAACAGCAACGCACGGTCGACGCATGAATCAATACGACTTCACGAATCGCGCGGCCGTCGTCACCGGCGGTGCGCAGGGGATCGGCTATGCGGTGGCGCAGCGTCTGCTCGAAGGCGGCGCGCGCGTCGCGCTGTGGGATCGCGACGAAGGCGCGTTGTTCGAGGCGCGCGCGTCTGGGCGATGTCGTCTGGGCGATGTCGAATCCGTGCTGGTCAATCTGACCGATCGCGAAGCCGTCGCGCATGCCACTTCGCGTACGCTGGAACGCTTTGGCCAGATCGACGTCCTCGTGCACAGCGCGGGCATCGCGGGCGCCAACGCGACGGTCGTCGACTACGCGCCGGAAGAGTGGGCGCGCGTAATCGACATCGACCTGAACGCGGCGTTCTACGTCAACCAGGCGGTCGTCAAGACGATGATCGCGCGCGGCTATGGGCGCATCGTCAACATTGCGTCGATCGCCGGCAAGGAAGGCAATCCGAACGCATCGGCGTACAGCGCGGCGAAGGCAGGCGTGATCGCGCTGACGAAGAGTCTCGGCAAGGAAACGGCGGGGCTCGACATCGCGGTCAACGCGGTGACGCCGGCCGCAGCGCGCACCAAGATCTTCGACCAGATGAAGCAGGAGCACATCGACTACATGCTGTCGAAGATTCCGCGCGGGCGCTTCGTCGAAGTGAAGGAGATTGCGGCGATGGTCGCGTGGCTCGCGTCGTCGGAGAACTCGTTCATGACGGGCGCGGTGTTCGATCTGTCGGGCGGGCGTGCGACTTACTGAAACCCGCAGCAACTAAATGGACGATGGGAAGATGGGAACGTCGCGCAATTCGCGTCAGCCTGTCGAAGCGCTATTCGACAGGCTTATCGGGAAATTCGGAGCGCGCGCAGCGTGGCCTGCACGCGGGTTCGTTCGTGGATGTCGGCGCGACGCGCATGAGCCTCCGGTTCCAGGACCTACCCGCTTACGCCCCAGTTTCGACATTCGCGCGATCCATTAGTCGGTTCATGACCATACGCACGCGCGAACGCTCCGGGCGGCGTTTTCGCTATTATGCCGATGGTCTGCGGCCCTTTGTTACGGCATTCTCATCGCACGCGCGGCGCGCGAGCCAGTCCGACGCATTCGGGGCGATTGCAGCGACCCTGCGGCCACATCGCACGAGCCGACCATCCCACACACCGATCCGCCCGGAGCGCCGATGAAATTCAAGCTGGACTGGACGTTCATAACCCCGCTTCTCGCGCTCGTGGTGCTCGGCGCAGCCGCGTTCATTCAAAACGGCGCGATGATCGCGCTCGCGGCCCTCGCGCTCGCGTTCGCGGTGTTCGCGGCCGAGCATCACGCGGAAGTGGTCGCACACCCCGTGGGCGAGCCGTTCGGCACGCTGGTGCTGGCGATCGCGGTCACGGTGATCGAGGTCGCGCTGATCGTCTCGGTGATGCTCTCCGGCGGTCCCGAGAAAGCCGGCCTGCCGCGCGATACCGTGTTCGCCGCGATCATGATCTGCGGCTGCGGCATCGTCGGCCTGTGTCTTCTGGTCGGCGGACTGCGCCATCACGTGCAGGACTTTCAGCTGCAAGGCTCGAGCGCCGCACTCGCGATTCTCTGCGCGCTTTCCGTGCTGACGCTGGTGTTGCCGAACTTCACCAGCACGGTCGTCGGTCCGGCGCTTTCCACGTCGCAGCTGATTTTTGTCGGCGTGATCTCGCTCGTGCTGTACGTGACGTTCGTGTTCGTGCAGACGATCCGGCATCGCGACTACTTCCTGCCGTTCACGCCGGCCGCCGGGGCCGGCGTGCAGGAGGAAGAAGACGCTCCGCATGCGCCGCCGCCGACCAACGGCGAGGCGTGGACCGCGCTCGGCTTCCTGCTGTTGTCGCTGATAGCCGTGGTCGGGCTGGCCAAGCTGCTTTCGCCGGCGGTCGAGGCGGGCGTGGCGGCCGCGGGCGCGCCCGAAGCCGTGGTCGGCGTCATCATCGCGGCGCTCGTGCTTCTGCCGGAAGGTCTCGCGGCTTTGCGCGCCGCACGTCTGAATCGCCTGCAGACGAGCCTGAATCTGGCGCTCGGCTCGGCCCTCGCGAGTATCGGCCTGACGATTCCGACCGTGGCGGTCGTGTCGATTGTCATCGACCAGCCGATCGCGCTCGGTCTCGCGCCGAAGGAAATCGTCATGCTCGCGCTCACGCTGCTCGTCTCCGTCATCACGCTCGGCACGGGCCGCTCGACGGTTTTGCAGGGCGTGGTCCATCTCGTCATCTTCGCGGCTTTCCTGTTCCTTTCGGTCGTACCTTGAAGGACGCGGTCTGCATTTGACCGTGCGATTTTGCTACCATCGCGGGCGGGTTTATCGCCGCCCCGCGTCGCCGCCCCGCGGGCGATGCCTCGATGTTTCGCCGTTTCACCGAAAGTCTCGAAAGTCCTGAAGGAAAAGCATGTCATTCAAGAAGTCCGCATCGCTTGCGCTGTTCGCCGCACTCGCCGCCGTTTCGTTTGCCTCGCACGCCAGAGAGATCGCCCAGATCCGTTTCGCGGTCGATCCGTCCTATCCCCCGTTCGAATCCAAGCAGGCCGACGGCAAGCTCGCCGGCTTCGACATCGACCTCGGCAATGTGCTCTGCGCGCAGATGAAGGTCAAATGCGTGTGGGTCGAGAACAATTTCGACGGCATGATTCCCGGCCTGAAGGCCCGCAAGTTCGACGCGGTGCTGTCCGACATGGGCATCACCAAAGAGCGACTGAAGCAGATCGACTTCACCGAACCGTTCTACGACACGCATGCGCAACTCGTCGCGCGCGCGGGTTCCGGCATGCTGCCGACGCCGCAGTCGCTGAAGGGCAAGCGCGTCGGCGTGGAGCAGGGCACGGTGCAGGAGCGCTATGCGAAGGTGAAGTGGGAGCCGCAGGGCGTGACGGTCGTCGCGTATGTCGATCAGCAGCAGGTCGAGGCCGATCTCGTCGCGGGCCGCATCGATGCCATGTTCACCGACGCCGCGCAGGCCATCGGCTTCCTGAAGAAGCCGCAGGGCAAGCCCTTCGCGCTCGTGGGTTCGATCGTGGAAGACAAGGCGGTCATCGGTCCGGACACGGCCATCTGCCTGTGCAAGGGCGATACCGATCTGAAGAACGGCCTGAACGGCGCGTTCGCCGAAATCCGGAAGAATGGCACGTTCAAGCGCATCATGTCGAAGTACTTCGAGACCGACATCTCGATCCAGTGATCGCTGCGGCGCCTCCCGTGTTCGTATGGAAAGGCATCGCTCTCGGTGCCTGTTCTTTTCGATGAGAGACCAGTCGAAGATGCAGGTTCGTCACCATCCGCTCGTCGGCGCGTCGCTCGGCACCGCGCGCGCGATCACAAGCTACCGGTTTGGCCACGATGACGGCGCCGATGCATCGCCCAAGGTCTACATTCAGGCGTCGCTGCACGCGGACGAATTGCCGGGCATGGTCGTCGCGTGGTATCTGAAGCGGCGCTTCGCCGAACTCGAAGCGGCAGGGCGGCTGGCGGCGCGCATCGTGCTCGTGCCGGTCGCCAATCCGGCCGGACTGAATCAGCACTGGTTCGGCGCGTAGATGGGCCGCTTCGACATGCACTCCGGCCAGGACTTCAATCGGCGCTTTCCCGATCTCGGTCCCGAGCTGGCGATGCAGCTCCGGCAGCGTCTCACCGGCGACGCGGCGCACAATGCGCGGCTGATCCGCGCGGCGCTGCGTGAAGCGATAGCGGCGCGCACGCCGGCAACGGAGCTGGCGTCGCAGCGTATCGAGCTGATGAAGCTTGCCTGCGACGCAGATCTCGTCATCGATCTGCATTGCGACTGGGAAGCCGTCGCCACCTCTACACGACGCCCGAGGCGTAGCCCGCCATCGAGCCGCTCGCCCGGTATCTCGGCAGCGAGGCGCAACTGCTCGCGGACGTGTCGGGCGGTGAGCCGTTCGATAAGGCGTGCGCGTCGGCGTGGCGCTATCTGCGCGGCGCGTTCGAGGAGCGTTATCCGATTCCGCCGGGCGTGACGCCGGTCACGCTGGAGCTGCGCGGCGTGCGCGACGTCTCGCACGAAACCGCGTCGCGCGACGCGCAGGCCATTCTGGACTATCTGACGCATATCGGCATGATCGCGGGCGAGGCGCCGGAACTGCCGCCGCTGCGCCAGCCCGCGACGCCGCTCGCCGCATGCGAATACGTTTGCGCGCCGGTGTCGGGCGTGATCCTGCACCGCCGTCAGATCGGCGAGACGGTGTGCGCGGGCGACACGATCGCCGACGTGCTCGATCCCCTCGGGGACCGGCTGACGCCGCTCGTAGCACAGGGCGACGGCGTACTGTACGCGCGACACTGGACGCGCTTCGCGACGGCCGGAATGCTGGTTGCGCGCATCGCCGGCAGGGACGCGGCGCGCCGGGTGCCATAATTGACCAGGCGCGGCGTCACTGCCCGCCGCCTACCGGACGGAGAACGAATAAAACATGCTGAAGAACCTCGATCCGCTGCTCAACGCCGACATCCTGTATGCCCTTTGCGCAATGGGACACGGCGACGAAGTCGTGATCTGCGACGCCAACTTTCCCGCCGATTCGGTCGCGCGCCAGACCGTGCTCGGCCGCCTGCTTCGCCTCGACGGCGTGAGCGCGCCGCGCGGTGCAGGCGGTACTGTCGGTGCTGCCGCTCGATACCTTCGTCGATCACCCCGCCGAGCGGATGGAGGTCGTCGGCGATGCGCTCGCGCTGCCGGCTGTGCAGCGCGAGGCTCAGCGCGAAGTCGACGCCGCCGAAGGTCGATCCGTGCCATTCGCCTCGGTCGAGCGCTTTGCGTTCTACTAGCGGGCAAAAGGGGCCTATTGCGTCATCGCAACGGGCGAGAGCCGCGGCTACGGCTGTTTCATCTTCAAGAGGGGGGCAACTGGCGCCCGACGCACCGGCGAATAAATAACCGGGAGCTAGGGAATACCCTGTTGCTTCCTGAGAAACTCAATGTGTTCAGGCGATTTTTCCTTCAACACATACCCCATCGATTCCGCACGGCGAGTGAGATTGTTCAGGACACGCTGACGGTAGCGTTCCTCGTAATATGCGGCGCCTGGATCGACGTACTCCAGGCCATAGCGCAGCGTG
>LFJH01000111.1 GCA_001189335.2 Candidatus Paraburkholderia schumanniana | reverse complement strand
CCGCCCACTGTGACGGATACTCCTCGCGATGCTCCCGCACCATACGGACTGCACGTTCCCGGACTTCAGCAGAAAATTTGTTCGACTTGTTCATGGCTCCATTCTCTCAAGAGTTGGAGCTTCCACCAAATCCGGGGCGGTTCAATGTGATTTTCGAGGACGCAAAGTGCGCGCGCACGCGCCTAAGCGTCCTTGTGCGAATCTGCGGGCACAACGACATTCAATCCGAGCATCGAGCGTGCGGTGACGGCATAGTCGGAATCGGGCAATTCGAGCTTGACTGCTTGCGCCGCACGCTCTGCTGAAATTCTTTTTGCCATAACGTTTTCCTACCTTGAAAACGAAATCGCGTCGGATGGCACTTCGATCCCGTGATGCATCATCATAGCCCGCCGAAACGACTCCCATTCGACAGCGCCAGCGCGTACATGTGTGCAATACAAGCACTGATCAGCACCGGCCAACTGCTCAGTCACTGTGCGGTGTACGTCGATTCCGAACCGCTTGCTGAATCGTCCCACGCACGAGCCGTCAGGCCCAGTGACCCACACGGTGTCGCCGAGTGCTGAAACTTCAATGCTATGCATAGTCGCTGTCCTCCCCCGTTACCATCGTCACTCCTTCGGAGTGCCGGCTGGGCCGGCGCATTTCCCTATTCCGCAAAAACTTCCTGCAAAGTCCGCAGGGTGTCCAACAACGTTTTATCGGCCACTGTTCCCTCTTTCTTTACCAGGCGCACCTTGTCTACGGCGCGAATCTGATCCAGAAGGATCAAGCCCTCTTTGCGTTTGAACGTCACTGGAATCCGAAAAAGCGCAGGTCGGCCTTTGGAAGTCATCGGCGCTACGACGACGGTCCTCAGGTGGTCGTGCATTTCCGGTGGCGAAATGACGACACACGGGCGCGTCTTTTGAATCTCGCTACCTAGCGTCGGATCGAGCGCGACCAGCCAAACGTCCCCGCGCATCACCATGCAAGCTCCGCGTCATCGGCGTTCGAGAACTCGCCCATCACCAGCGCATCGTCGCCACTATCAGCAAGAGCCTTGCTTGCTTCCGCCCAGCCCTCGCGAGCCTTCTGCTTCGGGCGACGCAGAACAATCGTGTCGTTTTCGACTTCCATTTCTACTTCGTTCTCCAGCCCTAGTTGTGCGAGGACGGGCTTAGGGATCAGCACACCCTGCGAATTTCCCATCCTGCGAATCGTCGTTTTCATGGCACCACCAGTGTAATAACAATGTTGTTCCGCAATTAGCAGAGCGTCAACACAATGTTATTACATTTGCTCTGCTGTGTCACGCCAGCATGGGACCCTAAGTCACCCCGCTCACAATCGCGGACAGGCGCAAGGGGGGCGGCCTCAATGCGATTTTTAACGGCAGACAAGCTGGATACCCCGATCAGCGTCTGGATGAGCTTGAGCGACCGTCGAACCTTTGCCGCCCTCGATCCCCGCCTGTTGATGCAATCGCCGGACAATCTCCGCGCGGGTTTCGCATGAATAGCTGATCGCGCGCCCGTTACCCGCCGCGTGAACGCGAACGACTCCGGAGGACCCAGGCGCTGTCAGGCCAGTACATTCGCCATGGGCATGCGCCGCAAAAGCGTCGTTGTTAGAGACAGGTAGCCACCTTCAAGGCGTCGCGCGTAGTCCCGCGTCCACTGCTACCGCCGACGCCAGCGCCTCCTCGACCTGACCGAGCGTGGCCGCGCCGCCAGCGACAATGCTCAGGTTGTGGTTGATCGGCAGGACGCCCGGCGGCACGCGTACCGCCCTCGGTGTCTTCGCGATCCGCGGCACGATCAGCGACTCGCGCGACAGATCGAGCGCGTGAAAAGACTCTGGCGGCATCCACGCCTTCCCCTGCCTGCCGCGTTTGGCCATTAGGTGCATCCGGCTGGCCAGGTGCGCCATGACTTCCGGCGCGGGCTCCTCGCCGGGAACGTGCGGATCGCCCAGCGCGTCGGCGTGCCGAGCTTTCCGTTCTGGATATCGTCCGTATCGACGGCCGGCACCAGGCACTCAGGCGGCAAGCCGCGAGCCGTCGCGGCGTCCACCACGAACACGCCTTCGCTACCGAGCCACGGGGCGATGCGCACTTGCGCGAAGTCGCCGAGCAGGCGCATGCCCTCGTAGCGGGACTCGTCCACGCCGGGATGGATCGGCTTGCTGCTCAGGTTCTGGCTGGCGCCATGGTCGGATACGAGCACCACCGACACCGGATGCACGCGCGGCGGCGAGCCGACGCGGCGCTGCTTGGGCCGGTAGAACGCGGTCTCGGCGCTCAGGCGCTCCGCGTGGGCGAGCGAGAGGCGCTGGCCGAGCCGCTCGCGCAGACGGCTCGCGCCATCGTTGAAAAGCCACCTGTCCACCTGTCCGCGGTCACCAGCCCGATACGGCCCGCTGGGCGCACCGTGCGGCTGCATCGCTCGAGGAAGCTGTGCAGCATGTCGCCCCGCGCGTAGTCCTCCGGCACATGGAGCCTGTATTCGGTCCGTAGCAGATCAGGCACATTGGCGGCGCGCAGGTATGGGGGATTGCCCGCCACGATACCCACTGGGGCGTCGTCGGCCCTTCCGTCAGGAAATCCCAGTTGTGGACCATGTCGTTGGCCAGCACCGCCGAGCGCGAGGGCGACCAGCCGTGCGAGGCGAGGACGACCGCCACGCGCGATCGCGCATCGACGCACGCCGCCGGATGAATCTCCCATCCCTCGATCTGGCCGCGCGGATCGAACCCGGCCGGCCTCGCGGCGAGCAGCGCGTCGAGCGCCCGCGCGAGGAACATGCCATCGCCGCAACTCGGATTCACGAGGCGTCGGTTGCCATCGGGCCAGCCGAGCCGGCTGAGCAGATCGTCCACGACAGGGCTCGCCGTGTAGATCGCCGTGCGCGCATGCAGTTCGTCGATCGCCGACTGCCGCGCGGCATGGACTTCCGAGCTGAACGCGGAGAAGCCCGACTGGGCTGCGGTCGTGACCGGACACCGGTCGTTCTTCTTGCTCATCGTGCAGGTTCTCCCTGAACCGAAAGGGTGTCAGGCGGCCGGCAGCGTCACGACGATCGTGCGGACCATCGTACCCGACAGTCTGAAGGCGCCTTCGGGCAGTTCTTCGAAGCGGCCCCCGCGACGTTCGACGAACTCCCGGAACTCGACCGAGCGGCGGTCCTGACGGAACAGCACGCCGGCCGACATTACCGAAACGAGGCGACCCTTCGCTGCCAGAAAGCATCACGTGGTGAATATCGGCCTGCTTCGCAAACGGTGGGTTCATCACGATTCGCTGATAGACGGGCGTGGGTTCGACCTGCAGAAAATCGGCCTCGATAATTTCCCAGTCGTAGCCGAGCGAGCGCAACGCTTCCACGTTCTTCGGCAGCAGCTCGTAGCAAGTAACCGACGCTGCGTCACGGAAGACGCAGGCGATGTTGCCGCGACCAGCGGACGGCTCGAGAAAGCGATGATCGTCACGCACGTCCGCGAGTTCGATCAAACGTTCCACGACCGCTGCTGGCGTCGGAAAGAAGCCGAAATCCTGCGGGATCGTGATTTCGCCGGTCAGGATGATCTGCTCGATGGCGTCTTCAGCCGGCATTTCGAACAGGTGCGCCTTCGCTTTTCGATTCCATTTGCCGCCGGCGGCTTCGAGTACCTTGTTCGTCTTCTCGTAGAGGCTACGGTCGAGCGTCCCGACGAGCTTGAGCGCGCAAACCGTCTGCATGGGCGACGGACAAAACCTGCAGGACTTCATTCGATACTTTCATCGATTCCCTCAGTCAGTGGCTGTGCAATGACTGTACCGATGCATCCGTCCGATTCAATCCCTTCTGATCGGCCGCTTGCGCCACCTTGCGCGTCTTGCCCGCCCGCGACGGCGGCGCGCAGAGGCAACACACGAAGTCGTTTTGTGGATCGTGCGCGTGCATGACGAAATTCCCGCCGCAGCGCGTGCACGGCGCCATCGTGAGCAGCCCCGAATCGAAGAAGCGCACCAGCGTCCAGGCGCGCGTGAGCGTCAGCACCGCCTCTTCGCCGTCCCGCTCGACGTTTTCGAGGTAGAGCCGGTAACCCTTCACCATCGAGCGAATCGAATCGCAGCGAGCCTCGCGCCGCATGAAGAGGTAGATGTTGTAGAAAAGCGAGGAATGGATGTTCGGCTGCCAGGTCATGAACCAGTCGGCCGAGAACGGCAGCATGCCCTTCGGCGACGACTCGCCCTTGAGTTCCTTGTAGAGCTTGATCAGGCGGTCACGCGACAGGTTCGTCTCGCACTCCAGCAGTTGCAGCCGCGCTCCGAGTTCGATCAGTTCGATCGCCAGGGTAACCTCTCTGACCTCTCCGACCACGCTTTTTCTGACCGTGCCGGTGTCCGTTCTGGATTTTACCTAACTCACTGCGCCGCCTCGGCCGTTTGATCCGGCGTCACGAGCTCGCCGTCTGTGCCGCCGTCGCGGGAAAACGCGTTCCTGCCCGTCGTCACGAATTTCCGGATGAGGTCGGCACGGTGCTCGACCAGGCGCGGCGCCATCGACACGCCGTCGCGCACGTCCAGCTTAATGCGCCGGATCTCGTTGCGGTCGCGGTGCCACATGATGTCGACCTCCCACGCAAAGCTGAGCAGCTTGCACAGGAAGCGCTTTTCAACGTCGTCGATGGTTACCGTTCGTACCGCGCCGGCGACGACGGTATGAGCCGAACTGTCCCAGCTATCCGCCTGGCCACTCGTCTGGATGCTGGCCACGCCGACCGTCGCGCACGCATGGCACTTGTGCGACCAATGCGGCGGGTTATCCCATGCCGGCTCGCCTTCGCGTGCCGGCTCTGGCGCGTCGATGTGCTGCAGTCCACATGCCGCGCAGAAGAGCATCATCGGAACCGGCGCCGCAGCCACGCCAGCCATTCCGCGTACTTCTCCGCGTACTTCTTTCTGCCAGCTCGATCAGTGACGAGTGGTAGTCGCGTTTCGCATCCGCGTGCGCCCCGCTGCCAAATGACAGCGATCCGCAGTCGTCGTAGCCGAATTCCCTTGCATGGTCATCAGCCTTCCTGTCGAGCATCTTCGCGATCGCCTCGATTCTCATCGCGCGGCTGGCTAGCAGGAGCGCCTTCGCCCCTTCGTCCGCTGTCTCTCCTGAGCCGGGCGTCGCGCCGAGCACCGCCTCGATGCGCATTTGCGGATCGCAGTCTTCCAGCGCCGCGATAGCCTGCTCGATCGCTTCGCGGTTTCGTACCGGCACGCTCTTCCAGTCGAGTTCCCTGAGAGCTTGCGCGATCGCATTCTTGTCCATGTCAGCCATTTGTGTTGAGCATCCCATTCGAGTTGAAAAGCCAGTTCCTTCCGGATTCAGGTGGAAAGACAGGGCGCTCGCCGCGGCCAGCGTTGCGCGCGGCCGGCGGCTCGGTGCTCGATCCGGCGTGCCAGTTCATCGTGCTGGACGAAGCGCGGAATTCAAGGTACCGGGCGTCAATGCAGTGCCGCCACCCACTCCACGTCGAGCGCCATATCCGCAAGGAACCCCTCGATATCTGCCAGGGAGAGATCCCGGGCCGCGCACATGATGCGCTCGATGCCGGACGGGCTCGCGCAGCAGATGGAATCCTCTTCGGAGTAGAGGCCGTGGCCGTCGACGTGGACGGGCTTCCCCGCACGAAGCGTTTCGAGAATCTGTTCGGGAAACGGGAGAGCGAGCGCAGGCCAGTCGTTCGCCGCGATCAGATTCCTGATGCGATCGCGCTGCCGGTTGATGACGCCGTGGGCCCACGCCTGCCTGAGTTCGTCGTCGCGCAGCAGATGCGGTATCGGCTCGTGCGCGTAGCGATATCCGGCGCGGCAGGCGCAGTCGTACGCCTCACCGCGATGCCGGTCGAATGCCGGAGTCACCGCGTCGCCCGCAGTCACGTACAGCCACATCATCGCGGACTCGCACCGCGCGTTCAGCGCCAGCGAGAACAGGCTTTCCACCTCCCCGCCAGCCGCATCATTCCGTTCAGGATCTACAGCCGTGCCCTGCATGCCTGCCCCTCGCGCCGTCCGTCATAAGGCGCATTCTATGCCGATACTTCCTGACAGGAAGTATATTTGCGCGCGGCATCGCATTTCTCCGGTAGCGGGCACGGGTGCATCCAGCGCGGGGGAGCTACTGCACGGTCTGGCCTGTGTCCAGGTTCAGGTACTCGAGCGCGTGGCCCTTCAGGAGGATGCACGCGCCACCGGCCTCTTCCAGCAGTTCGGCCATGCCGCGCAACTGAAGCCACTCGAACGCGTCCTGGATCGCAGGGTCGGCCTCCTCGAGCGTTTGCACTTCGGTCCCGCCTTCTGCCGACAGGCCAAACGCGGGCGTGAGCGCATCGAAGCGCACCGCGTGAGCCACCAGCAACTCGACCATGCTCTGGTCGGCGATCTCGATTGCCCGGACCATCAACGCCTGTTCGGCCTCGGCGGACGCTTTCCTGGAATCGGGCTCGCGCAGACAGTCCAGCTTGTCCTGAACGGAAAGCTCGCTGTAGAGCGTCTTCCACAGGTGCTCCAGTTCGACTCGGTTCGTGATGCCGTCGGCAGAGAAGAATTCGTCCAGCAGTCGGGCGGCCTGGCGCGTGCGAACGTCCTTCCGGTCGAATTCCGTGGTGATGTTTAGCAACCAGCGCAGCGCGTCGATGCCGCGGAAGACGTTCCTGGCCATCGTGTTGCGCGCCCGCGCGACGGATTGATCAGCCGGCTCGGCGTAGGAGTCCGGCCAACCGTTGACCCTCCGGTTTTCGCGAACACGAGCCATAGCCTCGACTTTGGTCGAAAAGAACTCCGGCGCCGCGGGATAGACCCGCCAGCCGGTCGTCGGCGCGCTGGCGGTGTTGCCGCCGGGGGGGATGCTGAACATCGACGAGCAGCTTGCGCACGCCCCGTTCGACGTGTTGCATGGTTTCGGCGCGCAGTTTCGACGCGACGCCCTTCATATGGATCGCGCCAGCGCCGCTTGCCAGCTTCAGATCCGCTATTTCTCACAGGACGCGGTCGATTCCGGGATGACCGTCGAAGCCGAGCAGCGCATTGATGGCACCCATGTCCGCACACGCGCGCCGGAAAGCGGCCTCGTAGTCGGGCTGAACTTCCGCCTTGAGCGCCGGATCTTCGGAGGGTGTGGCAGCACGACCGGCGCCGGACTCTTTCCCGTCCGGAGTGTCCGCGACCGACGTGGCCAGTCCTGCCTTGTTCAGCAGACCGATCGCCGCCTGGATTTCCGCCGCGGCGGCTCTCGGATCGTCGGCCCTTTCGACCCACTGCGCAGCGCACTCGAGCGACACTATCGCGGCGCGATATTTGCGCCACGCCGCCGCTGCGGCGTCGATCGTACTGCCCTGTGAGGTAATCACCTTCACGATCCCTGCCTTGAAGGCCGAAGACACGCCGACAGAGTCGAGTGCTTCCAGAAATTTCGCGAGATCCGTGTCCTGTTCGTTCATGTCGTCCGCTCGGGTTGATTCGTTGATCGGACGGCCCGCTACAGGCTGTCCGCGCCAGCCGGATACACCAGCAACTGCTTTGTTCATCGAACTTGCCTGACGATGATGCCGGAATGCGCGCGCCCTTCCAGTCGTCGCGGCGGTACCGGACGCCGTCGCTTCTAACGCATCCAGTCGGGATTGACGCGCAACGCTCCCGTACTGAACCGCCCCGGATTGGGTGGAGGCTCCAACTCTTGAGAGAATGGAGCCATGAACAAGTCGAACAAATTTTCTGCTGAAGTCCGGGAACGTGCAGTCCGTATGGTGCGGGAGCATCGCGAGGAG
>LFJH01000110.1 GCA_001189335.2 Candidatus Paraburkholderia schumanniana | reverse complement strand
CGTGCGTTTGCGGCGAGTCTCGAACCCCGCACCTTGATCCGCGGCCATCGCGAGCGTCTGCTGCTTCATTGTCTTTTGCCTTTCTCGTTGCTTGTGCGTTCTATAACGCTTGACGCGCACAAGCGGTGGACTTAATCAGCATTGCCTTAGCGCAAGTTGTAGAACGCCGACTTGCCGGGGTAGCTTGCGATATCGCCGAGATCTTCCTCGATGCGCAGTAGCTGGTTGTACTTCGAGATGCGGTCGCTGCGCGACAGCGAACCGGTCTTGATCTGGCCAGCGTTCAGGCCGACCGCGATATCCGCGATCGTCGAGTCTTCCGTCTCGCCCGAACGGTGCGAGATCACGGCCGTATAGCCGGCGCGCTTGGCCATCTCGATTGCCGCGAAGGTTTCCGTCAGCGTGCCGATCTGGTTGATCTTGATGAGAATCGAGTTGGCGATGCCCTTCTCGATGCCTTCCTTCAGGATGCGCGTGTTGGTGACGAAGAGATCGTCGCCGACGAGCTGGATCTTCTTGCCGAGGCGATCGGTCAGCGTCTTCCAGCCTTCCCAGTCGGACTCGTGCATGCCGTCCTCGATCGAGACGATCGGGAATTTGTCGGCCAGCGTGGCGAGGTAGTCGGTGAATTCGCCCGACGACAGTTGCAGGCCTTCGCCCGCGAGCTGGTACTTGCCGTCGTGGTAGAACTCGTTCGCCGCGCAGTCGAGCGCCAGCAGCACGTCTTCACCGGCGCGATAGCCGGCCTTCTCGATGGCTTGCAGGATGGTCGACAGGCACTCGTCGTTGCTGCCGAAGTTCGGCGCGAAGCCGCCTTCGTCGCCCACCGCGGTGCTCATGCCGCGCTCGGCCAGGATCTTCTTCAACGCATGGAACACTTCTGCGCCGCAGCGCAGCGCCTCGCGGAAGGTCGGCTGGCTCACCGGCACGATCATGAATTCCTGGATGTCCAGGCTGTTGTTCGCGTGTGCGCCGCCGTTGACGATGTTCATCATCGGCACGGGAAGCTGTATCGCGCCCGAGCCGCCGAAGTAGCGGTACAGCGGCAGGCCGGCTTCCTCTGCGGCGGCCTTCGCGACCGCCATCGACACGGCCAGCATCGCGTTCGCGCCCAGGCGGGATTTATTGTCCGTGCCGTCGAGCTCGAGCAGGGTCTTGTCGAGGAAAGCCTGTTCCGAGGCGTCGAGGCCCATGATGGCTTCGGAAATCTCGGTGTTGATGTGTTCGACGGCCTTCAGCACGCCCTTGCCGTTATAGCGGCCGGCTTCGTCGTCGCGCAGTTCGATGGCTTCGCGCGAACCGGTGGACGCACCCGACGGAACCGCCGCGCGGCCCATCGTGCCCGATTCGAGCAACACGTCGCATTCGACGGTCGGATTGCCTCGCGAATCGAGAATCTCGCGTCCGATAATATCTACGATAGCACTCATGGTTTCCTCAAGAAATGACGATGAATTCTGTCAGTCACGACGAAGCGCGCCGGCAATTCAGACACATGTGCGCTTCCTTGGCTTCGCTCAGACCCCTTCGACGACCATCAGGTTCATTTGCGCCACGCCCGCGCGCGCTTCACGTGCGACTTGATACTCGGCGGAATGATAGAACCGCTTGGCCGTTTCGAGATCGGCAAATTCGATCACGATGGTGCGCGCGTGGAACTGGCCTTCGAGCGTTTCGCTCTGGCCGCCGCGCACGAGCACCTTGCCACCATACGCTTGCATTGCTTTGGTGGAGAGCGGGCGATAGTCCGCGTACTTCTCCGGATTCGTCACTTCGACATTCGCGACGACATAGCCCTTGGGCATGGCACGCTCCTTCCTCGTATGTTGTCACGCGACGTGACCTGTTTTTATGAAGCGCGCACCCCGTTCGTTCGGGACGCCCGCCGTGCTGCTTGCCGTTGCCGCTCAGTTGAAATCGTTCTCGAGGAACGGGCCGCTCTTCACGGCGCGGTCGATCGTGATGAGCGTGGTCAGCAACGCTTCCATGCGATGCAGCGGCACCGCGTTCGGACCGTCGGACTTCGCGCAGGCCGGGTCCGGATGCGTCTCCATGAACAGACCGGCGACGCCCGTCGCGACCGCCGCGCGCGCCAGCACCGGCACGAACTCGCGCTGGCCGCCGGAACTCGTGCCCTGCCCGCCCGGCAACTGCACCGAATGGGTCGCATCGAACACGACCGGCGCGTGGGTCTCGCGCATGATCGCGAGCGAGCGCATGTCGGACACGAGGTTGTTATAGCCGAACGACACGCCGCGCTCGCACGCCATGAAGCGGTCCTCCGAGAGACCTGCTTCACGCGCGGCGTCGCGCGCCTTGTCGATCACGTTCTTCATGTCGTGCGGCGCGAGGAACTGGCCCTTCTTGATGTTGACGGGCTTGCCCGAGCGCGCGCACGCGTGGATGAAATCGGTCTGACGGCACAGGAACGCGGGCGTCTGCAGCACGTCCACCACCGAGGCCACTGCCTCGATCTCGTGCTCCGCGTGCACATCCGTCAGAACGGGCACGCCGAGTTGCTTCTTCACTTCGCCGAGAATGCGCAGCCCTTCGTCCATGCCGAGGCCGCGGAACGACTTGCCCGAGCTGCGGTTCGCCTTGTCGTACGACGACTTGTAGATGAACGGCACGCCGAGCTTGTCCGTCATTTCCTTGAGGCGACCCACGACGTCGATCGTCATCTGCTCCGATTCGACGACGCAGGTGCCCGCGATCAGGAAGAACGGCTTGTCCAGACCGGCTTCGAAGTGACACAGCTTCATGCTTGCGCTCCCGCGGTGGCCTTGCTCGCAGCGGCCGACGGTTTCGCGCCGCCCAGCGCATGCGCGCGCGCCACCTCGACGAATGCCTTGAACAGCGGATGGCCGTCGCGCGGCGTCGAGGTGAATTCCGGGTGGAACTGCACGCCCACGAACCAAGGGTGCAGCGACTGCGGCAGCTCCATCATTTCGGGCAGATCCTCGCTCGGGGTACGGGCGCTGATGATAAGCCCGCCGGCTTCGAGTTGGGGCACGAAACGGTTATTGACCTCATAACGGTGACGATGACGCTCGTTCACATCGGTGCCGTAGATGCGTTCGGCCATCGTGCCGGGCTTGATCGGGCACTTCTGCGAGCCGAGGCGCATGGTGCCGCCGAGATCCGACTTCTCGCTGCGCTTCTCGACGCGGCCCGCGCGGTCGTACCACTCGGTGATGAGCGCGACGACCGGGTTGTTCGTTTCGGGATCGAACTCGGTGCTGTTGGCATCGGCGAGCCGGGCGACGTCCCGCGCGAACTCGATCACCGCGAGCTGCATGCCGAGGCAGATGCCGAGATACGGCGTCTTCGATTCGCGCGCGTAGCGGATCGCCTTGATCTTGCCTTCCGTGCCGCGGCGTCCGAAGCCGCCCGGCACCAGCACGGCGTCGAGATGCTTCAGTGCATCGGTGCCTTCGGCGTCGATCTGTTCTGAATCGATGTACTCGATGTTCACCTTGGTCGACGTATGGATCGCCGCGTGCCGCAGCGCCTCGATCAGCGACTTGTACGACTCGGTCAGCTCCACATATTTGCCGACCATGCCGATGGTCACTTCGTGCTTTGGATTCTCGAGCTTCTGCACGAGGTCCGACCACATCGTCAGATCGGCCGGCTGTGGCGAGAGCTTGAGCTCTTCGCAGATGATGTCGTCGAGGTGCTGGTCGTTGAGCATCTGCGGAATCTTGTAGATGCTGTCCGCGTCCCACACGGAGATCACGGCGTCCTGCGGCACGTTCGAGAAAAGCGAAATCTTCTGACGCTCGTCGTCGGGGATCGGACGGTCCGCGCGGCACAGAAGCACGTTCGGATAGATGCCGATCTCGCGCAGCTTCTGCACGCTGTGCTGCGTGGGCTTGGTCTTCAGTTCGCCGGCGGTGGCGATGAACGGCACCAGCGTCAGGTGCACGAAGCACGCGCTGTTGCGGCCCATGCGCAGGCTCATCTGACGCGCGGCCTCGAGGAACGGCAGCGACTCGATGTCGCCCACCGTGCCGCCGATTTCCACGATGGCCACATCCGGCTGACCGCACGTCGCTGCGGCCGCGCCGCGCTCGACGAACGCCTGGATTTCGTTGGTGATGTGCGGAATGACCTGCACCGTCTTGCCGAGATATTCGCCGCGGCGCTCCTTGCGGATCACCGATTCATAGATCTGGCCGGTGGTGAAGTTATTGGCCTTGCGCATCTTCGTGCTGATGAAGCGCTCGTAGTGGCCGAGGTCGAGATCGGTTTCGGTGCCATCTTCCGTCACGAACACTTCACCGTGCTGGAACGGGCTCATCGTGCCGGGGTCGACGTTGATGTAGGGATCGAGCTTGAGGAGAGTGACTTTCAGACCGCGCGATTCGAGGATCGCGGCGAGGGAGGCGGCGGCAATACCTTTGCCGAGGGAAGAAACCACGCCGCCGGTGACGAATACATATTTGGTCATCGCTAGATGCTCGCGGGAAAAACGGATTATACCGTAAAGGCAGGTTCCCACGAAGCGCTCGCAGCCGCGAATTGGCTGCAAAAGAGCGCAGTTCGACGCCATTCCGAATGATCGTTTCGCCGCGCGCCTGTCAAGTCCGGCGTGCACGCTCGTACCCTTTGGTGCGGGTCATTTTGTGCGAGTCATCCGGCCGTCGATCGCATCGACGTGAGCAGGCGCTGCACCGCGCGCGCGGTGGGTGTCGATCGGGCGCTCCATCGGGAAGAGATGGCTGCCTGCCTTCCATCCATTCGAGCCGCTCGCCCACGATGCGCCGCGTCATGCCGAGCCCCACCTGGCGCACTTCGCGCGAGCGCGTACCCGCGGACGAAACCGACCGGCACGGGCGCGCCGTGCGCGAGCCGCGCGCCGAGCGTATGCGGCAGTGTGCGATAGATCAGATATTCGACGTTCCGGTCGAACGCGAGCGTGCGCCCGCTGCCCGCATGCGCCGCGCGCATCCCGAAGTCGATGTAGTCGGACAACATCCGTTCGTCCCAGCGCGCGAACGCCGGCTTTGCGCGAAAATGCCGCCACGCCTCGTCGCGACTGTCCCAGTGCGTGCGGCGCTTGCGCGTGGCGGCGGCGGGCGACAGACGCTCGTTCAGCCCGGTGCGTTGCGTGACGCGCAGCAATCCGCTCTTCCAGCCCGCGATCACCGGCGAGTCGAGCATCGCGACGCCCTTCACCCATTGCGGGCGCTTCAACGCCGCCATCAGCGACAGATAGCCGCCGAGCGAATGGCCGACGAGCCACACCGCCGGATGCTCGCCGTCCGCGCGCTCGCGGTAGCGCGCCATGTCGTCGATGAGCTGATCAGCTGATCGACGAGATACGGCCAGTCGCGTGTCACGGGAAAGCGCGGATCATGACCGATGCATTCGATGCTGCGAATCTCGTATTCGTCGGCGAGCTCGGCGAACATCGTGCGATACGTCGACGCCGGAAAGCCGTTCGCGTGCGAGAAGTGGATGATGTCTTTCAAGCGTGCACGCCTCCATTCCTGTTCTTGTTCTGTTTTCAGCGCCCCATCCAGTAGCGCGCGTGCGTTTGCCTGAAGCGCATAAGCACGATCTCCTCGCCGATGTCGATGCGCGCCGCGCCGTCCTCGTCGCTGCGTGAAAGCTCGATGGCGCGCAGCGCGTAGCGCGCGAACACGGTCGGGTTCGGATGGCGAAAACGGTTGCGATAGCCTACCTGAAATATCGCGACGCGCGGCTCGACGGAATCGAGGAAAGGCTCGGTCGAAGACGTCCGGCTGCCGTGATGCGGCGCGATCAGCACATCGGCGCGCAGGGCCGTGCGCTCGCGCGCGATCAGCGCGCGTTCGACGTCGGCTTCGACGTCGGCCGTGACAAGCGCTGCGCGGCCGGCCGCGCTCCTCACCCTGAGCACACAGGACTGGTGATTCGGCTTGCCGGAAAGCAACCCCGGGCCGGGCCACAGGACGCGGGACTCGACGCCGTCCCACATCCAGCGCTGGCCGGCCGCGCAGCGCAGCGTCTGGCCGCCGTGCGCGCGGGCACCGGCCCAGAGCGGATCGTCGGCAGGCAGCGACGCGAGCACTTGCCGCACGGCGAGCGCCCGAAGCACGGCGGGCGCCCCGCCGGCGTGATCCGAATCCGAATGACTGACGACGAGCGTATCCAGCGCACGCCCGCCCGCGGCGAGCAGATACGGAGCGACGATGCGCTCGCCCGCATGCGTCGATTCCGGCCCCGGACCAGCGTCGAAGAGCAGCACATGCCGCGCCGTTTCGATGACGAGCGCCGATCCCTGACCGATATCGAGCGCGGTCACACGAAACGCGCCGTGTGGCGCGGGATGCAGCGCGGGCGCGAAGAGCGGCAGCCACGTCAGTGGCGCGGTGAAGCGCAAAGGCCAGCCGCGCGGTGCGAGCGCCCAGGCGACGCCCACGCACGATGCCGCGAGCGCGAACGCGCCGGGTCGCGGCAAATGCCAGAGCGACGATGGCGCCGACGCGGCGAGACCCGCAAGCGCGTCGCACAGGATAGACAGCGCGGCGTGCGCCGCGTGGAACATCGCCGCGTCGAACGGCGCGGGCAGCAGCAGCCCGGCAAGCGTCGCGGGCGTGACGAGCACGCTGATCCACGGAATCGTGAATGCGTTGGCGAGCGGCCCGAGCAGCGGAATCTGCGAGAACCAGTACACGGTGAGCGGCGCGATCGCGATCGTTACGGCGTACTGCACACGCCCGCTCGATACGGCGTGACGCCGCACGCTCCACATGAATCGCCGGCAAAAGCGTGCGATAATCACAGACGGCTTGCGCGCCACCGGCGGTTTCGGCCGCTGCCCGACTTCGCTCGGATCGACCCGGTCCCACTGCTCGACGTCTTCGTCATCCGGCGCTCGCGCCTTCGACTGGACACTTCCAGCAGCCGCGATTGCATGGAGAATCGCGGCCACCGCGCAGAACGACAGCCAGAAGCCCGGCGCGGTCACCGCCCAGGGGGGTCGGCGATCAGCACGAAGGCGAGCGCCCACAAAAGCACGAGAGACGATGCCGGGCGTCGTCCGCAGAGAAACGCGAGCGCGAAAATCAGGAGCATCCAGAGCGTGCGCTGCGCGGGCACGTTGAACCCGGCCAGCGCGGCGTAGCACGCGGCAAACACGGCTGCGCCGAACGCCGCCATTTTCGGTGCGGCGACGCTCAGCAGCATCGGCACGCCACCAAGCCGCGCGCGCTTCCATGCGAAGCCCCACACCATCGCCGCCAGCCCCGCGATAAACCCGATGTGCAGCCCCGAAATCGCGACCAGATGGCCCGTGCCGGTCGCGCGCATGACGGCCCAGTCTTTGTCGCTGACGGCGTTCTGCGCGCCGACCGCGAGCGCGACGATGATCCCGCGATGCGGCGCCCGCTCGAGCACGGTTTCGATGCGTTCGCGCACGTGCGCGCGCATGCGGTCGATCATGATCAGCGGACCTTTTGCGTCGGCACCCAGACGCCTCGGCAAACGCGCGGAGGAGACCGAACCCGTTGCACGGATACCGCGTTCGAGCAAGGTCACTTCGCTATCGCGCAAGCCGAAGTTCGCATTGCCGTGCGCGCGCTTGAGGCGTGCGCTCAAAGTCCAAGCTATCGTTGAAACTGGTGTACGCGGCGTAGGGCGGTTTCAAGGTTGAAGCACAACAGCGGGTTTAATGTTTAGAGCCATGAGGATGAGCTACGGAAGCGAGTGTGACGGCGAAGACCTCGAGCGACGAATGGAAGGCGTGAGTGGCGCGAGGCCTGCTGTTCAGACTGTCGGCAATGGCGTCAAGTTCGTCCTGACTGTAGACCGAAAGGTCGGTGCCGTTGGGCAGATACTGGCGCAGCAGTCCGTTGGTG
>LFJH01000109.1 GCA_001189335.2 Candidatus Paraburkholderia schumanniana | reverse complement strand
AGTCGGCCAGATTGAACCAGTGCTGCACGAAGTGAATCCGCCGCATGCGCTCCCAACCAATCGGCGGGCGACCGTTGCCGCGTTTCGGGTAATACGGTTCAATTACCGCGCACAGTTCGGTCCACGGAACGATCCTGTTCATCGTGTCAAGAAACTCGTCGCGTCGCGTGCGTTTGCGGCGAGTCTCGAACTCGCACCTTGATCCGCGGCCATCGCGAGCGTCTGCTGCTTCATTGTCTTTTGCCTTTCTCGTTGCTTGTGCGCTCTATAACGCTTGACGCGCACAAGCGGTGGACTTAATCAGCATTGCCTTAGCCGCATTTGTAGTGAACTGCCAGTCATGAAGCATTGACCGGAGTTCGCGCGCCCGCAATCGAGTCAGCAAATCGGCGCGCTGTTGATGATTCGAGAAGATCTCGTTAGCGGTGAAGTATAGTGGAAAACATCATAAGGCCGGCAAGTCCGGCGCCCGCATCGGCGCCATGAGGCATCGCGCCACTCACAGCGCCCCGCCGCGCATGCCGAGCGTCAGCGCGCGCAGCGAGCGCACCGTGCGGTCCACGTAATGCGGACCCCGCGCCCGGTATGCGCACCGACATGCCGCCGCTCGACGTCCGCGCGACCGGCAGATGCTCGACAATCCACACCGTGCGGATGCCCAGACGCCGGTAGCTCTTCAGATGCCCGCGCGTATCCTCGACGAGAATCGCATCCGAAAGACGCACGTGCGCGCGGCGCATCGCACGACGCAACATCGGCGCCTCGGGCTTGGCGCGCCAGCGGTCGCCCTCGCGCATGTCCTCGATCGCGATCACGCGCTCGAACAGCTTCGCGATGCCCAGTTCCGCGAGCACGCTCCGCGCGTACAGGGTCGGCGCGTTGGTGAGCACGATCTTGCGCTCGGGCAGGGCGCGCAGCATGCGCGTGAGGCCGCGCTCGGCGCGCACCATCGACGGCAGATCGGGGAAGGTGTGGACCACGCGCAGGAAGTCCGCAGGATCGACGCCGTGATGCTTCACGAGCCCGAGCAGCGTCGCGCCGTAGCGCCGCACCGTATAGCCGACGCGCAGCCGGTTCGCTTCGTCGACGTCGACGTTCAGCCGGTCCATGATGTACTGCGTCATCCCGCGATTGATCGCAGGAAAAATGGCATGCGACGCGTGATGCAGCGTGTTGTCGAGATCGAAGAGCCAGACAGGGCCGCGCGTTTTCACGCGGCGTCGGCGGGAAGGTCGTGGCGTGCTCATGGTGCTAACGTTGCAGCAAAAGAAACGCCCGCTCGAAGGCGGGCGTCGAAAGCGGAGCGATCGAACTCAATGCGAGCGGATCATCGTGCCGAACGGCTGTTCGGTCAGGATTTCGAGCAGCACCGAATGCTCGATGCGGCCGTCGATGATGTGCACCGAGCGCACGCCGCTCTTCGCCGCATCCAGCGCGGAGGAGATCTTGGGCAGCATGCCGCCGGAGATGGTGCCGTCGGCGAACAGGGCGTCGATCTCGCGCGCGGAGAGATCCGTGAGCAGATTGCCTTCCTTGTCCATCACCCCGGGGATATTCGTCATCGTGACGAGCTTCTCCGCGTTCAGCACGACGGCGAGCTTGCCCGCGACGAGGTCAGCGTTGATGTTGTACGAGAGGCCGTCCTCGCCGAAGCCGATCGGCGAAATGACCGGAATGAACGCGTCGTCCTGCAGCGCCTTCACGACGGCCGGGTTGATCGCCTCGACCTCGCCGACCTGCCCGATGTCGATGAACTGGCCCGGATTATCGCGATCCGGCATCAGCAGCTTGCGCGCGTGGATCAGGCCGCCGTCCTTGCCGGTCAGGCCCACCGCGTGTCCGCCGAAGTGATTGATGAGCGTGACGATGTCCTGCTGCACCTCGCCGCCGAGCACCCATTCGACGACTTCCATCGTCTCTTCGTCGGTGACGCGCATGCCCTGGACGAAGGTGCCCTGCTTGCCGACCTTCTTCAGCGCCTGGTCGATCTGCGGGCCGCCGCCGTGCACGATCACCGGATTGATGCCGACGAGCTTGAGCAAAATGACGTCGCGCGCGAAACCCTGCTTCAGCCGCTCCTCCGTCATGGCGTTGCCGCCGTATTTGATCACGACCGTCTTGCCGTGATACTGACGGATATAGGGCAGCGCCTCGGCCAGGATTTCAGCCTTCAGGGTCGGGGCGATTTGCGTGAGGTCGGGAAGCTCGGACATGGCGGCAAATGAGGCGAGGCAGCGAGGCGAGGAGCGTTTAAACACGCCGAATTGTACAGGACTGACGCAACGCAGCAGGACGAATTACCGCTGCCGGTGCCACGATTTCCGGCGCGACCGGCAGCGTGCGATCATGGTTCGGACGGATCGATGACAAGATGATGAACATGCCTTCTGAACAGAACGACGAACACGCGCATTGCGCACAGGTTTGCGACCGGTGCGGCACACCGTTTCGCTGCGGCATGCTCGCGGGCGACGTAAGCTGCTGGTGCGCGACGCTGCCCGCGCTGCCGGCCGATCGCCTGCGGCCCGGCATGAACTGCCTGTGTCCGGCCTGCCTCGCGGCGGAGCGTGAACGCTGCGTCCGTCCGGACTAGCAGTCGGCGTGCCGTAGCGTCCGGCCGAGCAGGGTGCGACAAATCGCGCCAGATGCCGCAGCAAGCCTGATGCAAGCGGGATAATGTCGCATCGAGCGCGGTTTGGCTCCAACGCTCACCCAGGCCTCGACACGCATTCAAGCAGATGCATCGCATAACCAACACCGGACGGGTCAATCTCGGCCATCTCTTCTGGCTTCGCTCGCTCGCGATCATCGGCCAGCTGACGACCATCGCCGTCGTGCAGATCTTCTACGGCGTGAAGCTTCCGCTGCCGGCGATGCTGCTCGTGATCGCGCTCGAAATGGTGTTCAACGGGCTGACGTGGCTGCGCGTCTCGCGGGCGCGCCCCGAGACGAACATGGAACTGTTCGGGCAGATGTGCGTCGATCTCGGCGCGATCTCGGCGCTGCTGTTTCTCTCCGGCGGCGCCACCAATCCGTTCGTCACGCTCTATCTGCCCTCGCTCGCTATCGCCGCCGCCATCCTGCCGTGGACGATGATGGCCTGCCTCGCACTCTTCGCCGTCGCCTGCTACGCGCTGCTCAGCTATAACTACGTGCCGCTCAAATATCGAGAATCCGGCCAATCTGTTCGACTATTTCCGCCTTGGGCTGTGGGTCAACTTCATGGTGAGCGTCGGGCTGATCGGCTGGTTCGTCGCGCGCATGTCGCGGGCGCTGCGCCAGCGCGATTCCGCGCTCGCCGAGGCCCAGCAGCGCCATCTGCGCGACGAGCGCGCCGTCGCGCACGAGATGGGCACGCCGCTCTCGACCATCGCGATGCTTTCCGAGGAACTGCGCGATTCCGCCGCGCACGACAAGAACCTCGCGCCGTACGCCGCGGACTTCGAGCTGCTCGAGCAGCAGATGGCGCTGTGCACGTCGGCGCTGGCGCGCGACCGGACCGTCGAGCCGCCAGGCGCTCGACGAATGGCTTGCGAGCTTCATCGAGCAATGGCGTTTGCGGCATCCACAGGTGAAATTTGCGCAGATCGGCGAGACGCCGGCGGACGCATCGATCGACGACCCGGTGGCCGCCGGCCAGATCCTCACGATCCTGCTCGACAACGCGGCGCGCGCGAGCAGCGAATCGGTGACGCTGCAGGCATCGGCCGAAAGCGCCGAGGGCAGGAACACCGTGCGCTTCGACGTGTGCGACCGCGGGCCGGGCATTCCGCCCGCGCTGCGCGCATCGCTGGGCGCAGGGCCGGTGGACAGCACGCAGGGCGGCCACGGCGTCGGGCTTTATCTGGCGTTCGCGGCGGCGGCGCGTCTGAACGGTTCGAGCGAACTGTTCGATGGCAAGCCGCGCGGAACCTGCGCGTTGCTGCGCCTGCCGAACCGCGGCGCGGCCGCAACGCCGGCGCACGTGGAACGGACTGAACGAAGCGGCGCGGACTGAACTCGACACAGGGCGCGACAGGCAGCACTACGGAGAAAACGGCATGAGCGATACCAACTTTCTGATCATCGACGACGACGAAGTCTTTTCGGGCATTCTCGCTCGCGGTCTCACGTGGCGCGGCTACACGACGCATCAGGCGCACGACGCCGACGAAGCGCTGAAGCTCGCCAACCAGCACAAGTTCGGCCAGATCACGGTGGACCTTCATCTGGGCAACGATTCGGGACTGCGGCTAGTTTCGCCGCTGCGCGATCTGCAACCCGACGCGCGCATTCTCGTGCTGACGGGCTACGCGAGCATCGCGACAGCGGTGCAGGCCGTGAAGGACGGCGCGGACAACTATCTGGCGAAGCCGGCGAACGTGGAGACGATTCTCGCCGCGCTCCACGAGCAGGCGAGCGACCAGACGGCCGAGGAAGCGATCGAGAATCCGACGCTGCTTTCCGTCGCGCGGCTCGAATGGGAGCATATTCAACGGGCGCTCGCCGAGAATAACGGCAATATTTCGGCGACGGCGCGTGCGCTCAATATGCATCGGCGGACATTGCAGCGCAAGCTTGCGAAGAAGCCCGTGCGGCAATGACTCTCGCGGACCGCTGAGCCGGCGCGTGGAAGCACGCGCGCCGGCGTGCACGAGCTTCGGAAACGGGAATGGCAGGGCTCGAATGCGCCTCCAATGCGCGTTACCGCAAAAACGGTCGCCCCAAAAAAGAACCGCCCAAGTCGGGTGCCAAGGGCGGAAATCGGAGAGTTGCAACGACTACATGCGCGAACATGAGGGACACGCACGTAGACAGCATCCGTCGCAGAGTTATGCAGCCAAATAAGAGAACTCCCAATTAAGAATTTGCCTAGTTTGTCTGCCTTTTAGCAGATATTCCCACAGGTTCGTTCCTCGCCGTTTCCGCTTTTCTTTCAAGAACATTTCGACGAAATCCCGGCGCTTATTCTGCCGGCGATATCTCCTCCATACGCGCTCAAGAAAAGCTTGCCGAGCGCCGTAATGCCTCACTGTGCGCGACCGGGATTCGCGCCGCGCTGTTCGTGGACGCCGTCTGCGGGCGTGCGACCGGAACCGCGCGCCGGAGCGCCGGGCTGGTCGGCAGAGGAGAGATCGATGAAATGGTTTGACCGCCTGTCCGTGCTCAGCAAGCTGCTGCTGTCCTTCGCGGTAGTGATTCTGTTTACCGCTTGCGTGGGCGCGACCGGCGTAGTTTCGCTCGCGAAGATGAACGGCTTGATCGACGACATCGGCGACCGTCACATGGACGGCCTTTATTGGGTCGAGGAAGTCAACAAGCACAAGCTCGACACGGATCTCGCCGCCGCCAACCTCACCTTCGCCGACGATGCCGGCAAGGCGAGGCTCAAGGAAGGCATGTCGGCCTCGCTCGACAGCATGCACCGCGCGTTCGAGCATATGCGCCCGACGATCCGCTCCGCTGACGGCATCGCGCTGTACGACGGGGCCAGCAAGTCGGTTGCCGCATGGGAGGACATCGTGCTGATGCAGATGGGCAAGAAGCCGATGCCGGTCGATGTGGACCAGATGGGCCTCATCTCGCGCGCGATCGCCGCGAGCGAGAAGGCCCGCGAGGCGCTCGAGCGCCTCGCCGACTTCAAGCGCAAGCGCGCAACCGAGGCACGCGATTTCGCAGCCTCGGAATACGAGTCGATGCGCGCCGTGATGCTCGCCTTTGTCTTCGCGGCGATGGTGGCGGGCGCGCTGCTTGCCGTGCTGATCGGCCGGCGCCTGGCCGCGCAGCTCGGCGGCGAGCCGGCGTACGCGGCGGATATCGCGGACCGCATCGCGCGCGGGGACCTCACGGCGCGCGTCGCGACGCGCCCCGGCGACGATAGCAGCATGCTGGCGAGCCTCGGCAACATGAGTACGAAGCTCGCGGATATCGTCGGCGGCATTCGACGGTCGAGCGATTCGATCCTGTACGCATCGCGCGAAATCGCGCAGGGCAACACCGATTTGTCGCAGCGCACGGAAGAGCAGGCCGCGTCACTGGAGGAGACAGCATCGAGCATGGAGCAGCTCACGCAGACCGTGCGCCAGAACGCGAGCAATGCCGATGAGGCGAGCAGCCTCGCGCGCGGGGCCTCGGACGTGTCGGTGCGCGGCAGCATGCTGGTCGGCGAAGTCGTCGACAACACGCGCGAGCTGGCGGCGGGCTCCAAGCGCATGACGGATATCATCGGCGTGATCGAGGGCATCGCGTTCCAGACGAACATTCTCGCGCTGAACGCGGCCGTCGAAGCGGCGCGCGCCGGCGAGGAAGGGCGCGGCTTCGCGGTGGTGGCGAGCGAAGTGCGCTCGCTCGCGCAGCGCAGCGCGACATCGGCGAAGGAGATCAAGGAGCTGATCGAGGCTTCGACGGCGCGCGTGGACAGCGGTGCGACGCTCGCCGAGCGCGCCGGCGCGACGATGGCCGAAGTGACGCAGACCGTGCAGCGCGTGACGGACATCATGGCGCAGATCTCGTCGGCCTCGCATGAGCAGAGCGCGGGCATCGAGCAGGTGAACCGCGCGGTCGCGCAGATGGATCAGGTGACGCAGCAGAACGCGGCGCTCGTCGAGCAGGCCGCCGCCGCGGGCGCGATGGCCGATCAGGCCGAGCATCTGAAGAGCGCGGTCGCGGTCTTCGAACTGAAGCGTGGCGCGTGAAGCGGCGGACAACGTGCGACGCGGCGTGATACGTCGCGGGCGAGCGACGGCCAAACGGACGTAATATCGGCTCGCTTGCCACCCGAGAGCACGCTCCGTACACTCGCGCTTGTTTTTTATCCAGCGCGCCGCACGGACGGTGCCACACCGCCGCGAAGGAGCCCCGCCTATGTCCGATTCCTATTTCCCGCGCTGGCCCGCTCAACCGGATGCCGGCGAAGGCCGCGTGGTCGCGCCTGACGAGCGCCTCGCGTGGCCGCAGATGATCGCCGCGATGGGCGTGCAGCACGTCGTCGCGATGTTCGGCTCGACGGTGCTCGCGCCGCTCCTGATGGGCTTCGATCCCAATCTGTGCATCTTCTTCATGTCAGGCATCGGCACGCTGCTGTTCTTCGTGCTGGTGGGCGGGCGCGTGCCGAGCTATCTCGGCTCGAGCTTTGCGTTCATCGGCCTCGTGATCGCGGTGACGGGATACGGCGGCCACGGTCCGAACATGAACATTCCGGTGGCGCTCGGCGGGATCATCGCGTGCGGCGTGGCTTACGCGATCATCGGACTGATCGTCGCGGTGGTCGGCACGAAGTGGATCGAGACGCTGATGCCGCCGGTCGTCACGGGCGCGATCGTCTGCGTGATCGGCCTGAATCTCGCGCCGATCGCCGTGAAGGGCAGCAGCTTCGAATCGTGGATGGCGCTCGTTACCGTGCTGTGCGTGGGCGCTGTCGCGGTGTTCACGCGAGGCATGGCGCAGCGGCTGCTGATTCTGATCGGCCTTGCGATTGCGTACGTTATTTATGCGGTGCTGACGAACGGCATGGGTGTATAGACCGGAGACATGGGTAACGGGTGTGTCAGGACATGGGTAACACATTTAGGGAACCTCTGCACAACTCGATTTCAGAGCGCTGACGTTTTACGCTTCGCATCGTATCGATCGCGACGATGGCCTGCGGGTGATTAGTCAACTTTTGAACCGTGGCGGCCTCGTTTTCTGAGTCTCGCGTTTCGATCCTCAAGCGCTTCAAGCATTTCAAGCGCTTCGCAAGGCCTTGCGTGCCATCCACAAATTGCCCAGCGCAAACAGCGTTGTGATCTGCGCAGTATTTTTCATCACCCCCCTATACCGGGTCTTCGTGTAGCCAAATTGCCGCTTGAGCACGCGAAACGGGTGTTCGACCTTCGCGCGGATGCCCGCCTTCAGACGTTCGATCCGATCGTAGATCGCGTCCAGTTGATCACT
>LFJH01000108.1 GCA_001189335.2 Candidatus Paraburkholderia schumanniana | reverse complement strand
CGAGTACGTTTCGTTGAAAGATCCAGACCAAGACCAAGTTGTGTCATCGAAGATGTCCTTGAATTTCTCTTCTTTCCAGGATAGTCCAATCAGGTGCCAGGATCGGAAGTTTGGCAGAGGTTCCTTAGTGGGCGCGAGCCGATGAAGGGCCGGGACAGGATATTCGCCGGCGCAATGAGCGCGTCCGCGCGGGTTCGAGTATCGTCTACGCTTGACTCGTTCATTCATCGACTGGAGACATGCCATGCCCCGGACCGTCGCCGAGAAGCGTGCCGCTTTCCGCGCGCTGCACGAATCAGGTTGCTTCATGTTGCCCAATCCGGGGGATGTCGGTTCTGCGCGCTATCTGGAGACGCTCGGCTTCAAGGCGCTCGCGACCACCAGCTCCGGCTTCGCGTGGTCGAAGGGGCATGCGGACAATCACGTGACGTGCGACGCCGTGCTCGTACATCTACGCGAGATCGTCGCGGCTACCGACCTGCCAGTGAACGCGGACTTCGAAAGCGGCTTCGGCACGACGCCGGAAGAAGTCGCGCAAAGCGTGAAGCTCGCGGTGGCGACGGGCATCGCGGGCTTGTCGATCGAAGATTCGACCGGCAACGCATCGGCGCCCTTGTTCCCGGTCGATGTCGCCGTGGCGCGCATGAAGGCCGCGCGGCGCGCGATCGACGAAAGCGGCGACGATACGCTGCTGGTCGGACGGGCGGAGAACTTCTTTGCAGGCAAGCCGGATATCGACGACGCGATCGCCCGCCTCAAAGCCTATTCCGACGCCGGCGCGGATTGTCTCTATGCGCCCGGCATCAAGACAAGACGCGCGAGCAGATCGAAGCGGTGGTAAAGGCGGTCGGACCGAAGCCGGTGAATCTGCTGATCGGCGGCGTGTCGGAGTTCACCCTGAGCGATGTAGCCGCGCTCGGCGTGCGGCGCGTGAGCGTCGGCGGAGGGCTCGCGCGCACGGCATGGGGCGGGTTCATGCGCGCGGCGCAAGGGCTCGTCGAAGGGCGCTTCGACGGGTTCAGGGATGCGGCGGCGGGCAACGATCTCAACGGCATCTTTCAATGTCGCATGGATGAACTCGCCCTTCTCGCGGACGCGAACGAACGCGCCCACCGATACCTGAAATCGGTAGCCACGCGGCGCGTTTTTCCCGATGCGACCGCGCTCGCCAATCTGGAAGCATTCGACGAACCCTTGCCCGATCAAGGCAAGCCAGCGCTCGACGGCCTTCGCCTGCTCGATGAAAGTGGCTCCCCAGCGACGGCCGTGTCGAACGGCCCGCGCTATTTCGGCTTCGTCGGCGGCGCGACCTTGCCCGCAGCCGCGGCCGCCGAACGATTGATGCTCGCGTGGGATCAATGCGCGTCGTCGTTCGACAACTCGCCCGTCTCGGCTACCGTCGAGCGCATTGCGGCGCGCTGGATCGTGGAAGCGTTGAACCTGCCGCGCGACAGCGCCGTCGGTTTCGGCACGAGCGCGACGGCCTGCACGATGGTAGCCATCGCCGCTGCGCGACGGGCCTTGTTGTCACGCAAGTGCTGGGATTTCGATGCGGATGGCCTGATCGGTGCGCCCGAAGTAAGAGTCGTGATTTCGGAAATGGCGCACATCACGGTGAAAAAAGCGCTGCGTGTGCTGGGCTTCGGCATGAAGCGCGTGATCGTCGCGCCGACGGATGAGCACGGCCGCATCGATCCGGCCCGCATGCCGCCGCTCGACGACATGACCATCTTCTGCATGCATGCAGGCGGGCGAAGTGAACACGGGCGAGTTCGACCCGTTCGCCTCGTTGATTCCACGCGAAGGCGGCGGGCGCGTGGGTGCATGTGGATGGCGCGTTCGGGCTCTGGGTGCGTGCATCGCAGAAAGCGTTCTTGACCGAAGGCGTCGACGGTGCGGACCAGCTGGACCACCGACGGACACAAATGGCTCAACACGCCGTACGACGGCGCGATGGTTATTTGCCGCGACGCGGCCGCGCCCGCCTCGACGATGAACAGCGATGCAGCGTATCTTTCCGGCACCCAGGACGCGCAGAAGAACCTCAATCTGGAATTCTCGCGGCGCCCGCGCGGCATACCGATCTGGGCGGCGTTGCGCGCGCTCGGACGCTCGGGAGTCGCGACGATGATCGAGCGTCACTGCGCGCAGGCGTCGCGCATCGCGGAAGGTTTGCGCGATGCGGGATATGAAGTGCTCAATCGTGTGGTGATCAATCAGGTTTTGGTGCGTGCCGCGACGGATGACCAGACGGTGGCGATCCGCTAGGCCGCGCAGGCATCGGGCGAAGTGTGGTTCGGGGCGACGGTGTGGCAGGGGCGGCCCGCGTTTCGGATCAGCGTGTCGTCGTGGCGCACGACCAACGAGCATGTGGACGCACTCGTCGCACTTCTCGCGGATTTGCATCGGCGCAATGGATGATCGGTGCGCAGCGTATCGCAACGACGCGCCGCGCTTCGCATTCAATCCGCATGCGCCCGGTCGAACGCCCAGACTTCCGGGAAGCCCATCAATTCGCACATGTCGGAGAAGGGATACATCGAAGGGATAGCGCCTTGGGTGCCCTTGCGCGCGAGAATCTCGCCGTACACGTCCTTGAGCACCTTCGCGACGGACAGAAATCCCGACGCCGGATAGATGGCAAGCGAAAACCTGAGCTTCTGCAGTTCATCGGGCGCGAGCTGCGGCGTCCGCCCGCCTTCGACGACATTCACGAGCAGCGGCAGGTCGAACGCGCGCCCGACTCTCTCCAGTTCGAGGCTCTGGGCGAGCAATGCCAAACCGGATCCTGGCCTCAGTGGTGCGCGAACGTGCTCATGAAAGATGGTTGGCGCGGCGGCTGCTGTTCGGTCTTGCTCTCTGCCTTTGAAGGCTGGCTCGGCACGCCGGGCGGCGGTTCCATCTGGGCAGGTCGAGGCGCGGATTTTGCCACCTCGCGCACGCGTGGCAACGTGCTGATATCGACGGGTGCTCGCATGGGCTCTGGTGCCGGCGCATCCACGACCTCTGAGGATTGCACGGTATTCGAGACATGGGATTCGGCGGGTATGGTCGTCACAGCATCAGATGAACGCGATACGCCCCCGGAAGCTGTCGCATGCGGGTGGAGAGCTGGCTTGAGCTCTGTCGTCTGTAGCCACGCCCCAAACGACAACCCGCCCCCGACGACCAGCAGAACGAGTGTGATCACTCGGCCGGTGCGTGTGCCGAACGCAGTGGTGGCTATGTGGAAGTGCTTCTTTAGCAATCGAGGCCCCGTCGCATAAGCGCTGACTTGGACACACGGTAGAGAGCAAACCACGGGCCAGGTCTCCCGGCCAGTCCGGCGGGCTTGTCGTTCTCGGCTATATCCGTGTTCGATGCAGCGGCGGCCCGCTTCGCGTCCGGCGTGAATTGCGCGCGCGCAGCGACTTGCGGATGACATTGCCCGTTGCGGGCATCGGCAATTCGGAGACGAACCGCACCCCGCGCGGATACCCGTGCGCGGCGAGCCGCGTGCGCACGTGTTCCTGCAACTCGCGCACGAGCGCACTTCGTCCTTGCCCGCGAGACGATCAGTCGATTCTGTTCTGCCATGCCACGATCACGCTCGCGACCAGGGCGACGCCGATGACGTAATAGAACCCATCCAGGGAGCTGAGGAAGTTCGCCTGCTGCGCGACGCTGCGGCTGATTTCGACGAGCGCGAGGCCTTTCGCTTCCGAAGCGCTGTGACCCATGCCCTGAAAGGCATTCAGCAGGCTTTCATAGGTGTTCTGGAAGATCGGGTTGTATGGATTGACCGTTTCGACGAGCCGCGTCTGATGCAGCGCGACGCGATGTTGTTCGAGAATGATGATGGTCGCCGTCGAGAACGAATACATCAGTTGCTTGACGATGTTCTTGAAGCGATAGCCGTGGCTGTATTCCTCGATCGCGAAGACGCGGAACGTGAGATTGGCCACCGGCAGCGCGATGAACAGCAGCATGCCGCGCAGCACCATCGGGCAGATCAGCCAGCGCATGCTGACGTTGGGCGGCAATTGATCATCCATGTGCCGATGAACGCGGCCAGCAGGAAGCCGGTCACGATCATCCACTTCTTGTGCCTGACGCGCGACGCATAGCGGAAATAGACGACGGCCATGCCGAGCGACACCATCGACGTGAAGCCGACGAGCCGTCCCGCGTTCTCCACCGGATAGCGCAGGCCGCCTTCGAGGAGACGCGAGACGAGAAAGCTCATCGCGTTGTTGATGTAGTAGAACGCGATGTACAGCACGATGCCCACCTGAAACGTCTTCTCGCGTAACGCATGCAGACTCAGCAGCGGACGCGGATGAGGCCACTGATGCCACACGAACCAGCCGAGCGAAAGCAGTCCGGCTGCGGTCAGCACGATCAGCTCCGGCAAGCCGCTGAAGAGCTCGAAGCGTACCTGCTGCATGACGATCTGCAGCGCGCCCTGCGCAAAGGCGAAGATGATGTAGGGCCAGAAGTGCGTATCGCTGCGCTCCTCGGGAAGCACGCGTCCCGTGGACGGCACCGCGAGAAACGCCAGCACGCCGAGCACGACGCCCGCGAATGCGGTGCATGTGAAGAGCGCACGCCAGCCGACCCACGCGACGAGATAGCCGCCGCACAGCGGCGCAAGCGCGGTGCCGAGCAGGATCATGTTGAGGAAGCGCCGCGTCGCTTTCGGACGCTGCTGCGGCGTGAAGCGCGTCTGGATGAGGATGCGCGCGGCGCTCATCATCGGGCCGATGAAGTAGCCCTGAAAGCCCCGCGCGAGTGCGAGTTCGATCGCGGATTCGGACAGCGTGGCCGCCACGGCGTCCGCCGCGAAGAGCAGCAGACATCCCGCGATATAGCGGCGGTTGCCGATGCGCTCGATCCACCATTGCTGCTGCAGGATGCCGAGCACGGATGCCACGGCATAGGCGCTCGAGGCCCACACGAGCTCGTCGGAGGAAGCATTGATGCCGCCCGCGATATAACTCGTGAAGAAGGAGAAGATGGAGTTATCGAAGTAGTCGAGGCCCGTGGCGAGCGCGATCGCCCATGCGAACGAATCGGCGCGAAACCGGTCCGCGATCTGCCTCGGGAATCTGAGCGACGCGGCGATCATGCTTCATCGGTCTCCGCGTTTCTCCCTTTGCGCGTGCGGCGCGCGGCCAGGCGTTCCTGCAGCAACGTGTCCTTGTCCTTGCCCGCGAGTCTGCGCCGCAGATAGTCGAGGTCGCTGGCAAGTTCGCTGCGCACGGCCTGTGCTTCCTTCAACTCGCGGCGCACGACGGCGATGCGCGCATCCATGGCCTCGACCTGCTGCGCAAGCGCCTGCTCGATCTCGCGTAGCGACGACGCGGAAAAGCCAGTGCGGCCTTCGCCGAACGTTTCCATCGGCCGCTTCAGCATTTCGACGATGCCCTGCAGCGAAAAGCCGAGCGAGCGCAGCCGCAGGATGCGCGCGAACAGCTCCAGGTCCTGCTCGCTGTACAGCCGGTAGCGCCCTTCGCTGCGGCTCGGCGTGACGAGCCCGCGCTCCTCATAGTACTTGAGCGTGCGCGGCGTGACCTGCAGCCGCTCGGCGGCGTCGCGGATGGTGAGCAGGGCGGGCTTGGACGAGGACATGGGACATCGAAAGTGCACGGTCGATGCGGTGCATTATAACGTAAACCTGTACGTTCACGTACAGGTTTACGGGCATTGGGTCGTGCGCGCCGGCGTGGCTGCAAGTGCTGTCGAAAGAGGGCGCGATGATAGACTGAACAACCCGCGTCGGACGCCGCCCGACCGTCACGAAGACCGAAACGAATGAAACGATTCTCGATGATCCGCGATTTCCACCTGGCCGACTGGTTCACGCTGGGCAACGCGGTATGCGGCACGGGCGCACTGTTCTCGGCGATGTCCTACTTCGACGATTCCGACGTCCTGCATATCTATCTCGCCTGCGGGCTGGTGTTTGCGGCGCTGGTTTTCGACGTGCTCGACGGCCGCATCGCGCGCTGGCGGCAGAAGGCGTCGCTGCTGGGAAGGAACTGGATTCGCTCGCCGACGTGATCTCGTTCGGCGTGGCGCCGGCGATCATCGGCTATGGATTCGGCATGCGCGGGCTCTATGACCGCGTCATTCTGGCGTATTTTGTCGCGTGCGGCGTGTCGCGTCTCGCGCGCTACAACGTGACCACGGAAGAAATGTCGGGCGGCTCCGGCAAGGTTACGCACTTCGAAGGCACGCCCATTCCCACGTCGTTCCTGAGCGTGCTGTTGCTGACGCTCGGTGCGTGGATGGGCGCGATCGGCGAGGGCATGTGGCTCGGCGTGTGGCGCATCGGCGGCTTCGTGCTGCATCCGCTCGTGCTGATCTACGCGATCTCCGGCTCGCTGATGATCAGCCGCATCCGCATTCCCAAGCCGTGACGGGCCGCCGCGCGCGGGCCGCTCCGCGCGCAGCAGCTTTGCATCACGGCGATCCTGTCCTTCAGCAGCATCGATTGAAAATCGACCAAGGTTCTGAGCTTCGCGTCCTTCAGTGATGGGTCGCGTGGCGCCGTCCGATCAGAAGGAAATGTGCCATCGCGATGAGCGGAAACGCCGTGGCCACAGTCGCGACGAGCGTCCAGCCGCCGTGCTCGTAGAGCTGGCTCGCGAACGCGGAGCCGAATGCGCCGCCCGCGAAGATGCTCGTCATGTAGACGGCATTGAGCCGGTTGCGGCTCGCGGCATGCAGCGCGTAGATCTCGCGCTGGCCGAGCACCATGTTCATCTGCACGGCGAAGTCGAGCACGATGCCCGTCACGACGAGCGCGCCCACGCCCCAAGCCGGATGAACCACGACCGGCAGATACGCGATCGCCGCGAGAATCAGCGCGATGAAAGTCGCGCGCACGGTGTGGCCCGCATCCGCGAGACGCCCGGCGATCGGCGCGGAGGTCGCGCCCGTCGCGCCGATGAGCGCGAAGATGCCGATGGCCGTCTGCGTCAGGCCGTAATGGCGCGTGAGTTCGACGGGAACCGCGGTCCAGAAGAGGCTGAACGACGCGAACATCAGCGCCTGGTAGAGCGAGCGATGGCGCAGCACCGGCATGGTGCGCACGAGATGCCCGAGCGAGCCGATCAGTTGGAAGTACGTCGCCTGATGGCTCGGCTGGCGGCGCGGAATCGTCAGCGCCAGCACCGTCGTGATGACGACCATCAACACGGCGGCGGCGCCGAACATCGCACGCCAGCCAACGTGGCCTGCCACGATGCTCGAAATCGGCCGCGACAGCAGAATGCCGAGCAAGCAGCCCGCTCATGATGGTGCCGACCACCTTGCCGCGCGATTCGTTCGGCGCGAGGTGGGCTGCGAGCGGAATCAGGATCTGCACCGCCACCGACGAAAAGCCGATCAGAAGCGAGATTACGAGGAACCAGCCGGGCGCGTGCGCGAACGCGGCGGCAGTGAGGCTTGCGATCGAAACGAGCGCGGTGGCGATCATCAGCTTGCGGTTTTCGAGCAGATCGCCGAGCGGCACGATGAAGAACAGCCCGAGCGCGTAGCCGATCTGCGTCAGCGAGACGATCAGGCTGGCCATGCCGTCCGCCATGTGCAGGTCCGACGCGATGAGTTCGGTGATCGGCTGCGCGTAATAGAGATTCGCGACGATGGCGCCGCAGCAGAACGCGAAGAGCGCGATCAGGCCGCGCGTGAGCTCGATGTGTCTGGCGCTGTCGAGTGCGGTCGATGTTGATGTCGACATGAAGGTTCCTTGAGTGGCAGAGCGGAAATATACGGTGTCGCCGCGCAATGTGCTGGAGACGCTTTCCGGCTTCTTGGCGATCGATGCCACCTAGGGAACCTCTGCCAAACTCCCGATCCTGGCACCTGATTGGACTATCCTGGAAAGAAGAGAAATTCAAGGACATCTTTGATGACACAACTTGGTCTTGGTCTGGATCTTTCAACGAAACGTACTCG
>LFJH01000107.1 GCA_001189335.2 Candidatus Paraburkholderia schumanniana | reverse complement strand
GTACGTTTCGTTGAAAGATCCAGACCAAGACCAAGTTGTGTCATCGAAGATGTCCTTGAATTTCTCTTCTTTCCAGGATAGTCCAATCAGGTGCCAGGATCGGGAGTTTGGCAGAGGTTCCCTAGCATGGTGGCGCGCTTATGGTATGCCGATGATGCGCGGACGGTGCGTCGACGCGCCGCCCGATTCGACACGACCCGACGACTGAACTGTGGCGCTGCGGTAAAATCGCGCATTCGCCTTTATATTCAAGCGGCTCGTGCACAGCGGGCCCGACGTTGCCCATGTCAGCCGTACCGAAGCTCAGTCCCCGCCGCGTCTCTGTCGCCCCGATGATGGATTGGACGGACCGCCATTGCCGGTCCCTGCACCGGCTCGTGTCTCGCCACGCCTGGCTGTACACGGAAATGGTGACGACCGGCGCGCTGCTCTACGGCGACGTCGCGCGCCATCTCGCGTTCACGCCGGCTGAGGCGCCGGTCGCGCTGCAGTTGGGTGGCAGCGAGCCCGCCGATCTCGCGAAAAGCGCGAAGCTCGGCGAGCAATGGGGCTACGACGAGATCAACCTGAATTGCGGATGCCCGTCCGAGCGCGTGCAGCGCGGCGCGTTCGGCGCGCGCCTGATGAACGAGCCGCAACTCGTCGCGGACTGCGTGAAGGCGATGCGCGATGCTGTGTCGATTCCGGTGACGGTCAAGCATCGCATCGGCGTGGACGCGGTGGAGGATTATAAATTCGTCCGCGATTTCGTCGGCACGGTCGCCGATGCGGGCTGCGAGGTGTTCATCGTGCATGCGCGCAACGCGATCCTGAAAGGATTGAGCCCGAAGGAGAATCGCGAGATTCCGCTGCTCAAGTACGAATACGCGTATCGGCTGAAGCGCGATTTCCCGCATCTGGAGATCTCGATCAACGGCGGCATCAAGACGCTCGACGAAGTGGACGAGCATCTGAAGCACGTCGACGGCGTGATGCTCGGACGCGAGGCTTATCACAATCCGTACGTGCTCGCGGGTGTCGATACGTGCTTCTACGGCGCCGATACGCCGATTCCCTCCCGCGACGAAATCGAAGCGGGACTCATCGACTATGCGCGCGCCGAGCTTGCGCGCGGCACCTATCTTGGCGCGGTGACGCGACATGCGCTCGGCCTCTATCGCGGCGTCGCGGGCGCGCGCGGATGGCGCCGCGTGCTGTCGGACAATCGCCGCCTCACAACCGGCGATCTGACCATCTTCGACGAGGCGCGCAGTCATCTGCGCGAGGCCGTGGAATCGATCGAACCGGCGCTCGAACCGTAAGCGCGCCTTGCGGAAAAAGATGCTCGAAGGGACTAGGCAAGCGCAAACATTGTTCGTATAATTTCATTTCTTGATTGCTTCTGCAGCTTTAAGACGACAATCAGGATCGCGGTAACAGTGGTGGCTGTAGCTCAGTTGGTAGAGTCCAGGATTGTGATTCCTGTCGTCGTGGGTTCGAGTCCCATCAGTCACCCCACCGAGAATTCAAGCAAAAAGCCCAGTCTCATCTGACTGGGCTTTTTGCTTTCCGCAGACTCATTGCCGGCGGCTCGGGCACGCGGCGTGCACATCCAGTGTGTTCCGCTCGCGGAGACCCATCATGATCCGGCACGACCTCGCGGCAGCCACCCTCCTCCTCGCGGCCCTCACCGCGCAAGCTCAAACCACGCGCCCCGACGGCACCGCATCGATGGGGTCAAACCGCCGACCGCTCCCGACGCGCCGTCCGCGAGCGCGACCCGCCCCCGACAACCCGACCCGCCCCCGACAACCCCGATAACATGCCCGTGAAGCGCCCGAAACCGCCGGAGAACAGCGACCGAATGCTGCATCACAGTCCAGCGAGCGACGCCATCGCAAAATAGCCACGCAGCTCGCCGGACCGGGCCCTGGAAGCGCGCGCGACGCCACTATAATGGCGCTCGTCACGATAATCGGAGAACGCCGCGCCTCCGGCCCCAAGCGGTCCTGCCAATGCAAAAAGTCATTCTGCCGTTCGTTTCTGGTTTTCTCGCCGCTCTCTTCTTCCGCGAATCAACCCTGGCGCTGCTGCATGCAGCGGGTCTCATCGATCCGGCCGGCTTCTCGACCGTACCCTTCCTGCCGCTCGGCATCCCGGAATTCATCGCCAACGCCCTTTGGAGCGCCATCTTCGGTGTGCTGATGGCGTGGCTACTGCGCGTCGCGCCCGACCGCAGCTCGCCGTGGATCGGCGCGCTCGTGTTCGGCGGCATCGTGCTGACGGCAGTGGGCGCTTTCGTCATCGATCCGGCGCGCGGCATCTGGCCGAGCGGCAACATGCTGCCGCGGCTCGCGCCCGGTTTCATCGCCAACGCGATCTGGGGCTGGGGCGCGCTCGTCTTCATGCGCGCCTTCATGGCAGGCAGCGAGTCCCACTGATTCGGCGCTGCTCTCAACCCGGAACGTAAAAGCGGCCCGCAAGGGCCGCTGTCACATCAGCCGTGCGGATCAGTCCTTCAGGAGCCGCAGCGGATGCGCCGCCGGCGTCCACGCGCTCTCGAACATGCGCTCGACATCGGCGGTCTCGACCTCTTCCGCCCGCGCGATCTTCCATTGCGGCTGATGGTCCTTGTCGACGATGCGCGCGCGGATGCCCTCGAGCACGTCACCGCGCTCGAAAACCGTGCGCGTGAGATCGAGGTCCCGGCGCAGCGTCTCGGCCATCGTGGAGAACTTCGCGCGATCGACCTGCTGCAGCGCCACATCGACGGAAAGCGGCGAGCGTTCGCGCAGCTCGGCGACCGTCTGTCTCGCCCATTCGCTGCCGGCATCTGCGTCGCGCGCGAGCGAAGCGAGAATCGCCGCACCGTTGCCCGCCGCGAAGTGCTTGTCGATCAGCGTGCGCGCCTCGGCGAGCGCGCTCATCTCGGGAATCGGCGCGACCTTGTACTTCGTCGTCTCGTTCTGCACGAAGCGCACGATCTCCACGCCATCGAGAAAGCGCTGATGCCGCAGCGATTCGATGAGGCCCGGCAGCGCTCCGTCGTCGAGAAAGGCGTCGGCCATGCGCGCATACAGCGCGTCGGCGGTGGCCATGCTCGCGCCCGTCGCGGCGAGATAGCGGCCGATCGCGCCCGGCGCGCGCGCGAGGAACCAGCTCACGCCGACATCGGGAAAGAGGCCGATGCGCGTCTCGGGCATCGCCATCTTCGTGGACTGCGTGACGAGGCGCAGCCCGCCCGTGTGATATGCGCCCTGCGAAATGCCCATGCCGCCGCCCATCACGACGCCATTCACCACGGCGATATATGGCTTCGGAAACGTAAAGATGGCGTGATTGAGCTTGTATTCCTCGATGAAGAAGGCGTCGATCGCCTCGCGCTCGCCCGCCTTCGCGGACTCGTACAGGAAGCGGATGTCGCCGCCCGCGCAGAACGCGCGCCCGTGCGGGCTGTAGACCACGACCGCGCGGATCGCCTGGTCGTGCCGCCAGGTGCGCAATGCTTCGCTGATCGCGCGCAGCATCGGCGCGGTCAACGCGTTGAGTGCCTTCGGACGATCGAACGCAATGAAGCCGATGCCGTTGGCGGTGTCGATACGGATGTCTTCGGTGGTCATCGTGTTGAAGTGTCGGATCGGGTCGCTGAGTGGCTGCGAGGTTCAGCTCCCCAGGGTTCTGTTCCGTTGGCCGGCGCGAACCACGCGTCGAGCGACAACTCGACGAGCGTCGCGGCCGGCGTCTCCGGCAGCGACGCGCCGTTCAGCTTGAGCGCGACGATGCCATGCAGATTCGCCCACAGTCCTTCCGCGCAAGCCGTCGGCCCGACGTGCGACGGCAGCCGGTCAGCCGCGCGCAGCTCGACGAATGCGTCGACGATCGGCGACAGCGTCGCCGCGCCCGGCCACCCTTTCGGCTTCGTCGACGCCGTCGGCGGGCTCACCCGGGCCTGCAGGTTCCATGAACATCAGCCGATACGTCTCGGGCTCGGTCATGCCGAATTCGACATACGCACGCGCCATCGCGTTCAGTCGCGCGGCCGGATCCGCGATGGTCATGTGATCCGCGATGGTCATGTGTGAGGCGAACAATGCGCGCAGGCGCGCATGCCCTTCCATGCGCAAAGCCCGTGCGATCTCCCCACGGCTCTGGAAATGCAGATAGAGCGCGGCGGGCGAGTAATCGATCGCCTCGGCGAGCTTTCTCATCGAAAGTGACGCGAATCCCTCGCGCTTTACGGATCTCACGCGAGACCTCGAGTATGCGCTCACGCAGCGTCTCGCGCTGCTCGCGTCTTTGCTCGGTGCGGCGCTCTTGCAGTCCCATGCGAGGCATTGTCGACACCGTCACTTTCGAAGTCAATTCGCGGCCGCGCCGGATCAGACGATCATCTTGCTGTCGTCGTCCTCGTGCGACGCCGCCCGGTAGAGCGGCTCGTCCGAGTCGCCCAGCACGACCGAGGCAAACATCACGCACAACGCAAGAATCAGCACACCGGCGGCTGCCCAGATGAGCCATAGCGCATTGGACTCGACAAGCGAGTGAAGAAAGGAATGAAACATGACGGCCCCGTGCGATTTTTATAACGGATGCTCAAGGAGTGCACATGCACGTTGAGCAAATCGTGTGCCGAGCGAATCGCATCGCGTACGGCGAACAAGAGGGATGATACTCCGTTGCGCGAAGGCGCGGAAGGATGCGCGATGCATCTCGCATCGATAAAAACAAATCGCGCCGAGAAGGTCTTACATCGCGCCGTGTAAGAGAAGAAGCCGCGGCGGATTCGATGTGTCAGGCCCCGACGGGGCCGGGCGGAAAGTGTCCGCTCTTCAGGAGCACCGGCATGCCGTTGGTCACGCGAAGGTGCTCGCGCGCCACCGCCTCGATGTGCGGACGGCCGGCATCGAACGCATTGATCCATCCGGTGCTGTCATAGGTCTGCGCACCGAAGTGATCTTCGAGCGCTTCGACTGAAATGGCGCACGGCACGCGCCGTCCGTCGACGAGCGCGGCGAATTCGATCGTCAGGTTGGAATCGCGGTAATCGGGCGCGTCCGGGAGGAATCGGATATCCATGATTGTCTCTTGCTTGGACGTGGCCGCCGCGCCGCGTCGAAAAATGCTCCGACCGGAACCGACGCGAAGACGTTCAGGCACATTCAGCCGCTCCATTCTTGCATGATCCATTCGAAGCGACGCGCCGGCCCCGGCGCACCATGACGCGCGACAAGCGCGCAAACGTTCGCATGAGTCGATCCGGCGCTTATGGTACTCGCGCTTGCGCCGCATGGTCCAGCGCCTCTCTTCTTCACGTGGCGAGAACGGCTTCGTCCACATCCACAACCAGCAGCCAACTCGACAGGGGATCGGCGTAATTGAAGTCGAGCAGACGACTCATTTCGCGCACGCGCTCGCACACCCGGCAACGCTCCTCTTCGGAAAGATGGGGATACGCGCGCAGCACGTGCGCATCGAAACGATAATGCACGCCCCACGCAATGTTGCCCGGATGATTCGCCAGGCCGCCCGTGCGCCAACTCACGAACAGTGCGGGCGCCGAGTCGAGACCGATTTTCGCGATGTCCGCGCCGCTCGGGAACAGGTCGACCACACAGTTCGCGACATCGTACAGCACGGCATGCCGAAGATGGACGGGACGCATCACGTCGATTTCAGCAGGCGGTCGATGTAGTCGCGCGCCGCCTGCTCCACGTGCTCAAGCGCTTCGCCTTTGGTGGCGAAGCGCCGCTCGGGTCCGAGATCGACGAGCGCCTCGAAGCGATGCACGTCGTCCGGGCCGCCGCGCGCGAGACTCACCGAGGCGACGTAGATCGGGTGCGCTCGCGCCGCTTTCCTCATGCGTCTGCACGAGGCGCGCCGACGCGCTGATGTAATAGCCGCGATATGGCCCCGTGACTCTTTCCGCCATGTGCTACCTCCCTTTTTCTGCGGGCCGCGCGCGGAACCTGGTGAGCGCGCGACATGCAATTTCAACCGAATTTCCAGATCAATAAGGCGCGCAATCCGGAAAATAGTTCATTGGGTGCGTGCGTAGCGGCGTGCCTTCGCTCTCGACATATTTCGTTCGCAAGCATCGCGCCCGCGCGCGAGCTTGCTGCTCGCGCGACCGGCCCTCTCGCATGTCGCTCACGCTAACAACCGCTTACGGGTCGCGTAAGGCGGGTATGGGACAATGCACATCTCTAAAAAATGCGCGCTGCTCGAAGACGGGTGAGCGACGCACATCGCCATTCGCTCTCACGAGGTAAAGATGAAGGAACACGGTCGGCGCATGCGCCGAATCTCCTTGCGCGCCGCGCATGCCGGCGCTTCACGGGAAATCGCTTCGCCATCAGGCAGGTCGTGGCTTCGTGCGCTCGCGCGGGGCGCGACCGCGCTGGTCGTGGCAAGCCTGGGCGCGTGCGCTTCGTCGAACGAGGCATCGGTCATCAATTTGCCGGACGGACAGACGGGCTATGCCGTCAACTGCAGCGGCGCGGATGCCAGTTCGAGCTGGGCCAGCTGCTATGTGCTCGCGGGCCGTAAATGCGGCGCGACCGGCTACGACATCGTATCGAAGGACAACGAGGAAGGCGGCCCGACCGGCGGTGGCATCACCAACGTGATCTCGGCGAACGTCAAGAACCGTTCGATGATCGTGCGCTACAAGTAAACGCACGCCGATACACGCGCCGTCAGTGCGCGCTCATCTTCGAGAACGCGTTGAGCACCACCACTCCCGCGACGATGAGGCCCATGCCGAACATGGCGGGCAAGTCGGGCGTCTGCTTGAAGAGCAACGCGGCGACGACCGGCGACGACCGTAATGAGCACGATCCCCGCGCTCGACCACACGGCATATACGACGCCGACCGGCAACGCGCGCAGCGTCAGCGAGAGCAGATAGAACGACAACCCGTATCCGACGATGACGATCGCCGCGGGAATCGCGCGCGTGAAGCCATCGGAGGCGCGCAGCGCGGAGGTCGCCACGACTTCGGCGACGATCGCGAGGAGCATATAGGCGGTTGAGCGCATCGGCGTGGTGTCTCTCGTGGTGTTCGTGCGTGAATGCATGGAGGGCGTCAGTCGTGTCCGAGCGAAAGATTGCCGAAGTTCTCGCCGAGCACGGCGCACAGGGCTTAGACCACCATCTGGTGATCGTCGCGCTGCGCGAGACCCGATACCGCGACCGAGCCGATCACGCCCGCGCCCGAGACGCGCAGCGGAAATGCGCCGCCGTGCGTCGCGAATTCGGCGGGATCGAGGCTGAATTTCTCGGCGAGCGTGGTGCCCGCCTGCTGCAGCGTGAGGCCGAGCGCGTAGGAGCTGCGACGGAAATGCTCGACGGTGCGTGACTTGCGTTCGATCCAGCGGGCGTTGTCGGGTGTGGTGCCGTCGAGCGCGGCGTAGAAGAGCTTGCGCCCGAAGATACGCACGTCGATGACGACGGCCGCGCCGCGCACCACCGCCATCTCGCGCAATTGCGAGCCGATCTGCCATGCCTGCTCAGCATGAAACTGCGGGAACACGAGGGTGCGCTCCTGATGCGCGATGGCCTGCAGAACGTGTGGAATGTCCATGAGCGTCGACTCCTTTTGCGTGCGTGAAGAAGGATGGCGTGCGCGCCGGATCGTGCGGGCGCCGTGTTGCCAAGTCTTGCGATTTTGACATGCGCGTGTGGCGCGGCACTATGCGGGTCGGTCACGAACCGGTTCTATTGCGACTTCGAGCGGCGCTCGCGAGAGCGGGCAGAGCTTTGATATGTGCGCCGGGAAATGCAAAAAGCCCGGCTTGGCCGGGCTCTTTGACGAGATAGAGGACGGGTTGGTTGTGGGGGCAGGATCTAAGAACCTTTAACAAAATGAGCGAAGGGGCTGTTTACACTCGATGAATTCTGTTCGCCTTTTCATTGTTTCGACGACGAAAAGGATATGGCCAAGCCGATACTCGACGACGACCTTTGGGCACT
>LFJH01000106.1 GCA_001189335.2 Candidatus Paraburkholderia schumanniana | reverse complement strand
ATGTCTGGCTTGTGCAGCCAATCTTGGGGGCTATGGATTCGATCGCCGCCCACTGTGACGGATACTCCTCGCGATACTCCCGCACCATACGGACTGCACGTTCCCGGACTTCAGCAGAAAATTTGTTTGACTTGTTCATGGCTCCATTCTCTCAAGAGTTGGAGCCTCCACCCAATCCAGGGCGGTTCACCGCTTTTTTCCCGAGTTTCCATGTGTTTACCTGCGGTTTTCCGGAACGTCCGCTCAGGCGCGTGCGCGGTCAAGAAGAACAGCTTGCGCGTGGCTTTCGCGATTGCCCGCAGTGCGTCGTTGGCGTATGACCCAGAAACGGCAGGATCGGACCCATGTCGCGATGCCGGATAGCGTCACCGCGTCGCGCAGGACTCGGATCGGCGGGATCCGGTCGCGTGGCGTCTTCAGCGGCGGGAACCGCTCGTATGGCTGCTGACTTTCGTCCGCACGGCCTTCCTCTTCCTTTGAGGCACGCAGCACACCCGGGGCCATCGCTATGCGCGGCGCGATGCAGCCGGAGCGGGTCGTCCAGGCACCGAGGCGGAAGTCGCGCGTATACAGGGCGGGGGACGCTCGCCGATGCCCGACACCACCTGGGAAGCCGGCACGTTTTCCGGCAAGCGGCGCAGAGTTTCACCGCCAGCAGCACGCCTTTGCCGACAAGGCTCGCCAGCGTATCGATGTCGACGCATTCCCCTCACTCCGGATATGGAGCGTGAGGCGGCATGCCAACGATATCGGCGAAGCGTCGGAGTCCCGTGGCGACGCCCGCCTGCGTCGTGAAACCGGCGAGCGGCAGGATTATCGCCGTGCGCAGGTTCGCGCCAGAATGCGCGCCCGATAGAGCATCTGGCCTTAGTCCCGGCCGGTGCCGGGAATCACGCGCGTCTTGGGCCCTGCGCTCTCGGGCAACCTGTCAACCAGTTCGCGATATCCGCCCATCGCGGCGCAAGCGAGTTGTGTGCAGGGCGCGAGCGGCGCGGCCATGACGCTTTCCGCGAATTCACTGACGACGATGGATCGGTATTCGTTACGCCTCGCTGTTTCGACGACGAGACGCGTAGAAGGACAGCAAGCCAAGGCAGCTTGTCAAACAACTTTAGCGGCACTTGGAAAATCCGCACCTGAGGAAGCCAAGGTTGTGTGACAACCGCCTTCCGCGCGCCTAGTCGCCGAACATGCGTGAGAATGCATTCTCGAGATGGGTCCTCATTGCATGGCCGGCGTGGGCTGCGTCCCTCGACTTGATGGCTTCGAGCACGTCGAGATGCTCGCGCTGAACGAGCCGTTGCCGCTCGAGGGTCTTCGCGAGCGACAGATTGCGCGAAAGGTTCATGCTGACGACGATCTGCTCCTCGATGGAAGACAGCATCGTGATGAAGAACTGGTTTCTGGAAGCTCGCGCGACGGTCAGATGAAAGGCGAAATCCTCCTGCGCGCCGATGCGCCGATGACCTGCTGCGCCTCGACCACGCGCTCTAGCCGGTCCCAGGCATCCTGAATCGCGCGGATGTCCTCTTCCTCGGCCTTGCGCACCGCGAGTTCCGCCGCGCCCGCTTCCATGACCACGCGGAATTCGTAGCAACGGTGGATGTCAGACAGCGTTTCGAGCGGAGCAAAGCGGCGCACGTTCGGATCCGGACGGCGTCCGACGATCGTGCCCAAACCGCGCCGCGTCACGATGATGCCGTCGGCTCGCAACCGCGCCAGGGCCTCGCGCACCGTCGGGCGCGAAGTGACGAAGCGTTCGGCGAGCGCATGCTCGGTAAGGAGCCGGTCGCCCTCCTTGAACTCGCCTTCGATGATGCTGTTGAGAATGTCGCTGTAGATCCGGTCGGCGAGGCCGGGTGCCTTACGCTCGTTCATGTTCGCGCGGGGGTATGCTTGTCAGGGTGGAGAACGATTGTAAGGCAGATTTTTGCCGTCGGGACGAGCGCTGCTCGCGGCGGAATCACGAATGCAAAATGCAGCATGCAATCGCTCGAGGAACAAAAAAGGCGCGTCGCGGTTTCCCGGCGACGCGCCTTCCCGAAAACCGCAGAGCGCGCTTAGAGCGACAGCAGCTTGCGCGCTTGCTTCGCCGTCGCCACGGGACGGCCGTATTCCGCGCACAGCGACGCAACGCGGCTCACCAGCTGCGCATTGCTTTTTGCGAGCGTGTCCTTGTCCCAGCGGACGTTGTCCTCGAGACCCGTGCGGCAGTGTCCGCCCAGTTCGAGCGTCCAGTGATTCACTTCGAGCTGGTGACGGCCGATGCCCGCCGCCGTCCACGTTACATCAGGCAGATTCTTCTTCAACTGTTCGACTTCGAACTCCAGGATCTCGCGCCGCGCGGGCAGCGCGTTCTTCACACCGAGCACGAACTGCACATGCACGGGCGTCTTGTCTTTAGAAGGCCCTGATTCACGAGGTCGACGGTGCTGTAGAGCATCGCAAGATCGAAGATTTCGATCTCCGGCTTCACGCCGTGGTCGAGCATCATCTGCGCGAGCGAACGCACGAAATCGGGTGGATTCTCATAGACGATCGTCGGAAAATTGACGGAGCCCGTCGCGAGCGACGCCATGTCGGGTTTCAGGTCGAGCAACGCGCCGCGCTGCTCGAACGAACGGCCGCGGCCGCCCGTCGAGAACTGGATGATGATATCCGGGCAATGCTTGCGGATGCCCTCCTGTAACTCGGCGAAGCGATGGCGGTCCGAGCTCGAACGTTCTTCCTCGTCGCGCACGTGCCGTCGCGCCCGCTTCGTAGGCCTCGTGTGTGCTCTCGATCTGCTCCGCGATCGTGATGGGCACAGCGGGGTTGTCTTTCTTGCGCGGCACCGATCCGGTGATCGCGACTGAGATCACGCAAGGTTCATTCGTCTTCGATTGAGTCACGCTTCGCTCCTTTGCGGCGCCGTCCTCGAAGAGCATCCAGGGACGGAGAACGGCGTCCAGTATTTTAACTATCTAGTACGTTTATAAATGATGAGGCATGGCACGTCGCGCTGCAAGCCCAGCAAACCCTGATGTTTTCGCCCGCTCATGCGGATGGGCGCGAGCGATCGTATGACGAAACGCGCCAGTGGTGCTCTATGTTTTTTTTGACGCGTAGTCGGCCAGCATTTTGCCGATCTGCTCGTCGGTCATCGCGGGCTTGATGTCGAACATGAACAGGTCGGCCCATTCGTGCGCCCAGCGCGCGAGCGGTTCGATGTCGTCGCATTCGCACACGGCGATGCCCCAGATCGAGCCGATGGCGTGCCATCGTCCCAACACATGAATGTCGTCGGGCGGCGCGCCGCGGGTTTGCAGGAATCGTTCGGCCGCCTGCCTTTCGACCTCGGGCTGCGCCGTCCAGTTGACGATGAATAGCATGGCTCGATCCTCCTTATGGAACGCCATGAACCGGCGCCTGCCCGATGCGTTTCATCCAGTATAGGATGCAACGACCAAGACAAAGGCGCATTGCACGATGCGTATTGGATTACGCATTCAACCCGGTCGAAATGCACTATGCTCGCAGCGACGCTCAATGCATCACGACGACCGGCGCGGCGAGCACGGGTTGAGCATAGGTCACCCTGACAGCAGGCGAGTACGCCGGCACGACGACGATCGGCGGTCTCGGCGGCGGCGGCGACGCGGTGATCGCCACGGGCGTGACGACCGGGGCGACGACCACGGTGCGCGCGGGCACGTAGTACGTAGTAGTATGGCGGCCGCGGCGGCGGCGCATAGTCATAGTAATAGAAGGAGAAGGGATGCGGCGGCGGTGGCGGCGCATAGACAACGGCGGGCGCGACATACGAAACCTGCACGCTCGTTCCGGCCATTGCGGTCTTGGCGCAGGTCAGGCTGATGGCGGCAACGGCGGACATGCTGAGCAAACGAAAATTCATGGTGAAGTCCTCATGCATCGTGAGTCATGGAAATCGGCAATGCGATGAACGGCATGTGCCGGCGATGAGAATGATAGCGAAGCGCCGCGCGCAGCGTGAGGCATAACTTGTGTCACCCGATGTCGGCGAGAGACGCCGGCCGCATCGGTGAAATGCCGCGACATGATTCGTAGCATCCCTGAGATTGCGCCCGCCACGCGGCTCAATAGAATGACATCACCGTTCATGTTCTTCGCAGCCGAACCGAGGAGAGAATCATGCGAAAGATCCTTGTCATCCTTGCTGCATGCGCCGCGTGCGTCACATCGGGCGCAGCCCTCGCGCAAACCGCCACGCAACCCATGGGCGCGAGCCCACGCGTCGAACATACGCTCGGCGAACTGCACACACGCTTCGCGAGCGCCAACACGACGCATGACGGCAAGCTCACCCGCCAGCAGGCCGCCAATGGCATGCCGATGGTGGCCAAACACTTCGACCAGATCGACACGCAAAAGAACGGCTACGTGACACTGCCGCAGATCGAAGCCTTCATGCGCGAACACGCCGCGCAACGCTGATCCGGAGCGACCATGGAAACCCTGCCGAAGATCATCGTGCTCGACGACGAAGCCGAGTTGCGCAACATGCTGCAGCGCTTTCTGAGTTCGCAGGGTTTCGAGGTGCGCGTCGTCGAGAACGGCAAGCGGCTCGACCGCTACCTTCAGCGCGAACCCTATGACCTGCTCGTGCTCGACTGGATGATGGAGCCCGAGGACGGCCTGTCCGTCTGCAAGCGCCTGCGCGCCGAAGGACAAACCCTGCCGATCCTGATGCTCACCGCGAAGGGCGATCCGGTCGACAAGGTCGTAGGTCTCGAAACCGGCGCCGACGACTACCTCGCCAAGCCCTTTCTGCCGCAGGAGCTCGTCGCGCGCGTGCGCGCCCTGCTGCGTCGCCAGAAGATCGCCGCCGGCGATCCGACGCACACGCAGCAGGTCATCCGCTTCGGCGATTTCCGTCTCGATCTCGGCAAGCAGAAGCTCTATCGCAACGACGAGCCGTTCGAGATCCATTCGGCACAAATGCAGTTGCTCAATGCGCTAGTCTCGTCGCCGAATCGCGCGGTGAGCCGCGACAACCTCATCGCGCGCACACGCCGCGGCCGCGACCACGACGCGCTCGATCGCAGTATCGACGTGCAGGTGCTGCGGTTGCGTCAGATCGTTGAGGAAGACCCCGGCAAGCCGCGCTTCATCAAGACGGTCTTGGGCGTCGGCTACATGCTGCTCGCCGAAGTCGAAGCGGGAAGGTCGTGAGCCTCGCGCCGCGCTCCCTCTTCGCGCGCAACATCCTGCTGCTCGTCGGGCTCGTCGCGGTGAGCCAGGTCTGCGCGATCGCCGTGCTGCTGCATTTCATCCAGACGCCGCGTATCGAGCGCGCGGCGACCACCTTCGCGAGCTATATCGTGACGCTCGACACGCTCTTGCGCACGACGCCGCCCGACGCCGCGAGCACCGCCGTCGCGCATCTCGACTGCGCGCCACCTGCCGGCGCAGGCGTGCGAAGCCGCACCGGGCTCGCGGCTGCGCTTCTATGAAACCTATCAGCGCCGGACCTTCGTCGAGAGCCTGCGGCGTCATCTGCCCGCAGATATGCCCGTGCGCTGGCAAGGCGCCGATACGAGCGCCGACGGCCAGCAGCGTCTCTGGATGCGCGCATCTGTCGGGCGAGCCGCGCTGGATCGCCCTGCCGGTGCCGGAGGCCGCGCACGACGACGGGCTCGCTACCGCCCTGCTCCTTTCGCTCGGACTCGGCGCACTGGCAATCGCGACCGCCTATGTGATCCAGCGCCACCTGAACCGCCCGCTCGCGCATCTCGCCGATGCGGCGCGCCTCGTATCCGCGGGCGGCGAACCCGGAGCTCTGCCCACTGACGGTCCAACGGAAATCGCACAGGTGAGCGGCGCATTCAACCGCATGACGGCCGCGCTCAAGGAAGCCGAGGCGACGCGCGCGCTCATGCTCGCGGGCATCTCGCACGACATCCGCACGCCGATGACCAAGCTGCGCCTCGCCATGGCGATGTCGTCTGTGCCGTCGACGGACGCGGCGTTCGCGGCATCGGCGGAGGGTTATCTCGACACCATCGATACGATTCTTCAGCAGTTCATGGACTACGTGGGCAGTGGCGCGAAAGAGACGCCCGTGGTCGGAAACCTCAACGCGTTGATCGCGAACCTCGCGGCCGATTTCGCGGGACTCGGACACGAATTCGCGCTCGATCTCGGCCACATCGAACCTTTCGCGTTCCGCCCGATCAGCATGATGCGCATACTCATGAACCTGATGCAGAACGTAGTGCTCTACGGCGTCGTCGGACTGGAAGTGCGCACGTGGACCGACGAGCGTGCGAGGCGCGTGTGCGTCGTGATCGCGGATCGCGGCAAGGGACTCGGCAGGCAGGATCCCGAAGCGCTCAAGCAGCCGTTCAAGCGCGGCGGCGGTGAAGGCCAGCCCAAGGGGACAGGGCTCGGGCTTGCGATCGTCGAGCGCATCGCGAAGCTGCACGGCGGCACCCTCGAACTGCGCGCACGCGATGGCGGCGGCGCCGAGTCGCGCATCGTGCTGCCGCTCCCGGGCGAATCAGCGCCACAAGCCGTGCGATAAAACGCTCAGTCTCGCGCCTCGCGCAGCGGCGCGAAGGTCGGCGCGCCGGCGCCGCTGAGACGCTCGGCGCATCGGCTCCTCGTAGAAGAGAAACACGACGACGCTTCCCCACACGGCGAACGCGAGGACCATCCATCCGCTCGTGCGGTCGAAGCCCGTGAGCAGCGCGATATACGCAATCGGCACATGAATCAGATACAGCGAATAGCTAGCCTCGCCGAGCTTCACGAGCGCGCGTCCGTTCAGGAGACGGATGACGGGGCGCTCCAATAGCGCAAGCCCGAGAATCAGCAAGGCGAAGAACGGCGCCTCGACATAGAACACCGGCGAGAACGGATGCCGCGCCGCCAGCAGGACGATCGCCGCAAGCGCAATACAGACGAATGTCACCCAAGCATGTGCCGATGCGCCCGCCGCTCGCGCATCGACATGAAAACGAGCGCCGCGCCGATGCCCAGCACGAACTCCGCCATGCGCAGCAGCGGCAGTGCGACGACGAGAAAACCGTTGCGCGACGCGGGCAAGTTCGCTTGAATCAGCACGGTGGCCACGCCCTGCACGACCCACACCACCGCGCACGCGAGCACGACGCGCCCCAAGCTTCTTCCGTCGAGCTTGCGCAACAGCCACGGAAACAGCGCGTAGAAGAAGGCTTCGCACGACACGCTGTCGGACGGTCCGTTCCACGGCTGGTTGATTGCGGCGAAAGGAAACCACGCGTTGAGCAGCAGCAGCTGACACAGCAGGCTCAACGCGAGCGAGAGGTGTACCGAGCTTTTCAGCGCAAACCATTGCAGCAGATCCGCTGCGTCGCCGGTATAGAGCAGCCAGGCTGTCACCGGCGCGACCAGCGCGAGCCCGAGCAGCACCACCGGATAGATGCACGCCACACGCGCCACGTAGAACGCGCGGGGGCTATCGGTCACGGGCGGCTCGCGATAGGTGTAAGTCAGGATGAAGCCCGAAAGCACGAAAAACAGCGACGCAGCTGGCCGGCCGCCATCGACGAAATCGAAGAGCGCGCGGTTCATCGGCAGTAAACCAAGGGAACCTCTGCACGACTCGATTTCAGAGCGCTGGACGTTTTACGCTTCGCATCGTATCGATCGCGACGATGGCCTGCGGGTGATTAGTCAACTTTTGAACCGTGGCGGCCTCGTTTTCTGAGTCTCGCGTTTCGATCCTCAAGCGCTTCAAGCATTTCAAGCGCTTCGCAAGGCCTTGCGTGCCATCCACAAATTGCCCAGCGCAAACAGCGTTGTGATCTGCGCAGTATTTTTCATCACCCCCCTATACCGGGTCTTCGTGTAGCCAAATTGCCGCTTGAGCACGCGAAACGGGTGTTCGACCTTCGCGCGGATGCCCGCCTTCAGACGTTCGATCCGATCGTAGATCGCGTCCAGTTGATCACT
>LFJH01000105.1 GCA_001189335.2 Candidatus Paraburkholderia schumanniana | reverse complement strand
GGCCGCAGGCCCGTGCGCAACGCCCAGGTGGGCAAGAAATGCAGGCGCAAAGCTTTACTCACGATGACCCCGCCTCTGTTTGCGACCGAATCGATGAATACAACGGCTTGTTCAGCGTTGCCCTAAGGCTTTTCTGTTTTCTGTATAGCGCCACGGAGCGGCGCGCGCAATCGAGAGCGCACCGGTCAGGACGCGGGCAACTCCTGCACCGGCTGGATGATGTGCACCCGCCGCGTTTCGCCCGCGCTTCGGCCCGCGCCATGCGGCACGCCCTGCTCCATCAGCAGCGAGCGCAGTTCGATGATGGCCGGAAATACCTCGTGGTTGTGGTCCGCGCCCTGCCGGTCATGCGCTTCCTGCTCGCGCTCGACGATCCACCGGTCCTCCGTGAAGATGCGCTCGGTAAACCAGACGAGCAATGGCCACGCCGCGTCGAGCAGGAGCGGGATCTTCGGGCGGCGGATCGACAAGAGCCCGAAGGTGCGATTCGTGCGCTGCTCGGCATCGAGCGGCACGTAGGCGATCCAGAGATCCATCACCATCGTCTCATCTTTCGTGCGGATCTTGAGCGTCTGGTACGGGTATTCGGTGCGGATCGTCATGACGTCCTTTTGCCCCTCGTCGGGTTTCGCATCGCGCTTCTGCCCGAAGACGAGCGCCTCGCCGATCGGCTGCTTGCCGGCTTCGCGCACGAACGTGTAGTCGACTTCGATCCAGTCCTCCCCGCGGCGCCGCCCGAGCGAACGCGCGCGCATGCGGCCCATCTGCCGGCGATGCAGGAACTGATGGTTCATGTCCATCAGGTTCTCGTGCATGAACGTGTAGTGGCACTTCACTTCGCCGCCGAAGCGGCGCGTCTTGTAGCTGCGGTCATCGGCGGAGCCGAGCTCGGGGAAATTCGCCCGATCGGCGAGCGCCGGGTCGCCCGTAAACACGAAGACGAGGCCCGCGGCCTCGCGGCACGGATATGCGCGCACGCCATTGGGCAGGCGCTCGCGGCCGAGATAAGAAATGTCGGTGCAGCGGCCGGAGCAGTCGTAGGTCCAGCCGTGATAGCAGCAGCGGATCGACTCTCCATCGACGACGCCCGCCGACAGCGGCACCTGCCGATGCGCGCAGCGGTCCTCGAGCGCGAAGATCTTGCCGGATGCCGTGCGCACGAGCACGATCGGGTCGCCGGCGAAGCGCACGCCGTGAGCCTTGCCGCGCTTCACTTCATGCGACCACGCAAGCGGATACCAGTGATCGGGATGGATATCGACGCGGCGAAGATCGCGCGGCGGCCTGGATGATGTATCGACGAAACCGGCTCCTTGCTCGCCCTGCGGAAACGCTGCCTGCATGTACGACGCCTCCGGTGAAGAAAAGGAGATCGGATTGAGCGCCGCGTGCACCTGCGACGCAATGAATGACCATTTGAAGTCTACACGGCGATGCCTGTTTCGGCGCGCGCCGAATGGCCCGGGATTATGCCGATCGTGACCGGCGCTACGCTTGCCGCGCGAGATGCGCGTGCAGATGATCGATGAGCGCACGCACCTTCGGCGGCAAGAACCGGTTGGGCGGATAGAGTAGCCATACCGGCCCGTGATACGCCCGCGCCTGCATCTCCCAGGTCGGCGAGGACGGCTTGCACAGTGCCCGCAGCGAGCGCATCGCGGGCGGCAAACTCGGGCAGCGTGGCAATGCCGAGCCCGCGCTCGGCCGCCTCCAGCCTGGCGCCCGCGTGATTGGCGATATAGCGGCCGCGTACCGAGACGGTCACCGTCTCGCCGATCTTTTCTCCCGCGCTTTTTGTAAAGCACCAGCGGTTGTCGTCGGCGGTTTCGCCGAGAAAGATGCAGTCGTGGCTCCCGAGTTCACGCGGATGTCCGGGCGTACCGCGTTCGCGCAAATATTCCCCGGATGCGCACAAGAGCCAGCGCAAGCGTCCGAGCGGCCGCGCGGCAAGCCCTTGCGGAGGCTGGCTCGTCGCGCGGATGACGAGGTCGACATCGCTTTCGAGCGGATCGACGTCGTGATCGTCGAAGATCAGTTGCACGTCCACCTCCAGATAGGCCGCGAGAAACGACGGCACGAGCGGATGAATGACAGACTTCGCGTAGGCGGTCGGCGCCGAGAGCGAGACGCGCCCCTGCGGCCTGCCCGACAGCTGCTCGGCGGCATCGACCGCGCCCGAAGCCGCAGCCGCCATGTCGCGGCAATGCCGATACACCTGATACCCCGATTCGGTCACGCGGACCCTGCGCGTCGAGCGTTCGAGCAGGCGCGTGGCGAGCGCTTTCTCGAGGCGCTTGATCTGGCGGCTGACCGTCGATGGCGTGCTGCCCAGTTGCCGCGCCGCGCCCGAAAAATTACCTGCGTCGACGACGCGCGCGAATACCGCCATGTCGGGCATCAGGTCGAAGAGATCGGCTGGATTCATTTGCGCATCATCTATGCAATCCCGACAATAAAGCTGTGCGTTCAGACCTGATTATCGCGACGAATGCATCGTTCGACAATGACGACTCTCCTCCAACGGAGCCGCCGCATGACACCCGCATCGCCCGCCCGCCGACTGCTACCCCTTGCCGATCTGCTGCTTTTCGCCGTCGCGATGGTGTGGGGAAGCAGCTATGGCATCGTCAAGAACGCGCTGGCGTTCTATCCCGTACTCGCGCTTCTGGCGCTGCGTTTCGGCATCACCTTCTGCCTGCTGGCCGTAAATCTGCGCCACTTGCGGCACGCGAGCGCACGCTCGAGCGCACGCTCATCAGCGTGTTCATTCTGGGCCTTCTGCTCTTCTGCTGCTGTCGATCTTTCTCGCCGAGACGTTCGGCGTCTCGCACACGCGCGCCGCGAACGCCGCATTTCTCATCAGCCTGTGCGTCGTGCTGACGCCGCTCGTCGAATGGGTACTCTTGCGCCGGCGGCCCGGCGCGGCGGAATGGATCGCGGTCGGCGTGTCGTTCGGCGGCGCGTGGCTGCTCGCGGGCGACGGCAGGCTGGCTTTCGACTTCAATCCGGGCGATGGGCTGATCCTCGCCGCCGCCGTGCTGCGCGCCGCGCCCCTGCCCGCGCTGACTGTGACTGCGGTGCAAGCGGGCGTCGTCGCGGCGGGAAGCGCGACGCTCGCGCTCTTGTTCGCACCGTCGCAGTGGCAGCCGCTGCCCGCGTTCGCCGGTCACGGCGTGTTCTGGGGTTCGGTGCTCTATCTCGTGCTCGCGTGCACGCTCTTCGCGTTTTTCGCACAGAACTACGCGATCGGGCGCAGCAGTCCCACGCGCGTTTCTTTGCTGATGGGCAGCGAGCCCGCGTTCGGCGCGCTCTTCGCGAGCGTGTGGCTGGGCGAGCATGTATCGACGGCGGGATGGATCGGTGGAGGGATGATCATCGCGGCGTCGCTGATGGCGACCGTACCATGGCGCAGTACGCAGTATTTTCGCTGCGCGTGCCGCGACGCCGGGCGGAGCGTGAAGCCGCGCCGCTTACGCCCGCTTCTCGAAGACGAGACTGAAGTTGTTGGCCAGCATTGCCACGACTTCCCCGAGCGCAAAGCCGCTCTCTTCTCCCAAGGCCTCGATCGCCTCCATGTCGCGCACGCCCCAGCGCGGATCGCGCCCGCAACGCAACTGTCGATCGAAGACTTCGTTGCTCGGCGCCGTATGCGAACCGTTGCGCCGATACGGCCCGTACAGGTACAGTACGCCCCCCGTGTCCAGACGCGCACCGGCGCCGCGAAACAGCGCCTCGGCGGCTTCCAAGGCGCGATGTGGATCATGTTGATGCACACGATGGCCGCCACCGTGCCGACGCCCCAGTCGTTGCGGCGCACATCGATTTCGAGCGGCGCGTTCACGTTCGCGAGCCCGGCATGCGTGCGCCACGCGGCGATGGAATCGCGTGAGTCGGGATCGGGATCGCTCGGCTGCCAGACGATCCTCGACAGCGCCGCCGCGCAATGCACGGCGTGCTGACCGGTGCCGCTCGCAATCTCCAGCACGACGCCGCTTTGCGGCAGCACGCGAGCGAGGACCGATAGAATCGCATCGCGGTTGCGTTCGGCGGCGGGGGGCGGTGGCGAATCGCGGGGTCGGGATGCGGTGTGTCGTCGGAGCGGGATGGCGCTTGCGTCATGTTCGGTTGTGCTGGGGGCCGATGAAGGCAGCGCTGTAGCGCGCGAGGAACGAATCCCCTTCGAGTCTAAAGGGTACAAGCGGGGTACAAGCGGGTACAAGCGGGTACACGCGCGACGTGCTGGGCAGCGGCAAGCAAGCCCGGGACCGTTGGGCACTGCCCTGGCGCGCACGCGAAACGTCCCGCCCATGAGTGCGATTCGTGCTGTCCCGGCCCGGGCGAGGCACGGCGCGCGGCCAAACCTGTGTATGCTCGCGGATGATCCGCGTCCGTCGCGCATTTTTGCATGATGCGTTTTGCATTCGAAATGCTATTTGGAATGCATTGAAAACGCATGCAAAACACTGGCAAACCATGCGCCGACAATGCATACCGTCAACCAGGACCGCGCGCGGCGCGATCGAAACGGAGTGAGTCATGCAGCATGATCCGAACCAGGACCCGGCGAAGCCATCGAGCGATGGCCCCGATGACGACATGATCGCGTTCGCGAGCGAAGTGTTCGATGTCGCGCGACGCGGCGACGCGGCGACGCCGCGATGCTCGATGCGCTTCTGAGCAAGGGCCTGCCCCCGAATCTGCGCAACGATCGCGGCGACAGCCTCGTGATGCTCGCGAGCTATCACGGTCACGCGGACGCCGTGCGCGTGCTGCTCGAGCACAAAGCCGATCCCGACCTGCGCAACGACAACGGCCAGACGCCGATTGCGGGCGCCGCGTTCAAGGGCTTCAGGGACGTGATCGAAACGCTGCTCGGGTACGGCGCGGATGTGGAAGGCGCATCGACGGACGGCCGCACTGCGCTGATGATCGCGGCCATGTTCAATCGCGTGGAGATCGTCGAACTGCTGATCGCGCGAGGCGCCGATCCCGATGCCCGCGACGCCGCCGAGAAGATGGGCGCGCCGGACACCGCCGCGCGGCTCGCACAGGCGACGAACGGGCGCACGCGTCCGACGGGCGCGTGATCGTGTCGCTGGATGCGGACGGCGAACGCCTTCACGCGGCTTGCGGCTCCTCGCGCTCGATTTTTGGCATTCCAGATTCAATCCGCTTCGGCAGCGCGCATCGAGACCATGCGGCGAACGGCCGGCGCCGCGCGCGTGTCGAAGCAATCCGACAACCCATCCAGGCAATCAGGTGACCCGGAACCATGGAGCTTTTGCGATGAGAGGCGGTTTCCCGCATCGGGGTGATGCGTCGTCGAACGGCCATCACGCGCTCGAGCGCGCATCTCGAACTGACATCGGAGCCGACAGCGCTTTTCATGTGGCCGCGCACGCGATCGCGCGCTCGTCCATGGCGCGCCTGCTGATGCATCTGGCCGCGCTCATCGCCGCGACCGTGCGGACTCTGCGCGAACCGAGGCTTACCGCGAGCCTGACGCTCTTCGCGGCCTTCGCGCTGTCCGCGTGCGGACTGCTGCCGAAGCAGGTGCCCGCGCCGATCGTCGAACACTCGTATATCCCGACGCCAGAGGAAACGGCGCCTGCCGAGCCCGAGGAGCCGCTTCCCGCGGTGCAGGCGCCGGAACCCGCCTCCGCCGTGAAGGCTGCTCCGCCGCCCAAGCCGAAGCGCCGCGTCGTCCGGCCGAAGCCGCCGGAGCCGGTCGTGACGCCGCCGCCCGAGCCGCCCGAACCGCCGCCTCCGCCGCAGATCATCTCGACGCGCATCATGCAGCACGAGCAGCTGCATGGCCTGCTCGATTCCGAGGTGCAGCGTCCGGACGGCAAGGTCGTCGGCCGCGCGGTCGACATGTACATCGATGCATCGGCGAAACCGAAGCTGCTGATGGTTAATCTCGCGGGCTTCCTCGGCGTAGGCGAACGCAAGGTCAACTTCCCGTGGACGGCATTCCGCTTCACGCCGAATTCGAAGAGCGCGCCGATCACCTTCGTGCAGCCGCCTCCCGTCAAGGGGAAGCCGGCCGATCCGGTGCCGAAGCCTCAGCCCGTCAACGAAGCGCCGCCCCACCTCGTGCAGCTCGTCGATTCGACGGTGACGCAAAGGAATGGCGCGCGCATCGGCCGCGTGGTGGACGTGCTGATCGATTCCCAGGCACAGCCGCAGGCGCTCGTGCTCGATCTGTCGAGCTCGCTTGCGGAGGACAAGCGCCACATCGCGGCCAACTGGAGCGACCTGCATGTCCTCTCGCACAACAAGCAGTGGCAACTGCAGATGGATTTCAACGACGCGCAACTGAAGGCTGCGCCAAGCTACGCGCCCGAACAGCCGATCAAGATCGTTTCGCCTGTCGTGCCCGCGGCGGCATCGACCGCGTCCGCCGCATCGGCTCCGCCGGCATCGTCCGGGCCGAAAGGCACGACCGCTTCGGGCGCGGTATCGACACCGACACAGACGCCGGCTTCCGGCGCGCGCCTGGCCAGATAACGGATAACGACATCGAGAACCGATTCACGACATGGTAATTGCACGCAGTCTGCGCGCGCTCGACTGGCTGAACTTCTTCGTCGCCAACGTGCAGACCGGCTTCGGCCCTTTCATCGCCTCGTACCTCGCGGCCAACAAGTGGACGCAGGGCGAGATCGGCCTGATGCTTTCCGTCGGCACGATCAGCGCGATGGCAAGCCAGCTGCCGGCAGGCGCGCTCGTCGACGCCATGCGCAACAAGAAGTTCGCCGCGCTCTCCGCGATCATAGCGATCATCGTGAGTGCGTTATTGCTCGCCGCGAGCCCGACTTTCGTTCCCGTATTCGCCGCCGAGGTGCTGCACGGCTTCGCGAGTTGCATGCTCGTCCCGGCGATGGCCGCGATCTCGCTCGCCCTCGTCTCGCGCGCCGATCTGGGCGACCGGCTGGGCCGCAATGCGCGTTGGGCGTCGATTGGCAGCGCATTGACCGCCGCGCTGATGGGCGCGTTCGGCGAGTATCTTTCGCTGCGCTCGGTGTTCTTCCTTACGGCCGCGCTCGCCTTGCCGGCGATCGTCGCACTGCGCTTGATTCAGTACGAGGTGCCGCCCGCGGTGCCGCGCGCGCCTCCGGGCAAGCGCAAGATGACGCCGGAAGGCGAAGAGCGCGAATCGCTGCGCGAGTTGCTGAAAGACAAGCGCCTTTTGATCTTCGCGGTGTGTGTGGTGCTTTTTCATCTGTCGAATGCGGCGATGCTCAATCTCGCCGCCGGCGAAGTCACCGCGCACATGGGCGACAACGTTCAACTCGTGATCGCGGCGTGCATCATCGTGCCGCAGTTCATCGTCGCGGCCCTGTCGCCGTGGGTGGGGCGCCAGGCGCAGAAGTGGGGGCGCAGGCCCGTGCTGATACTCGGGTTCTGTGCATTGCCGGTGCGCGCGATTCTATTCGCTGGGGTGGGCAGCCCCTATCTGCTGGTGCCGGTGCAGATGCTCGACGGCATCAGTGCGGCGGTGTTCGGCGTGATGTTGCCGCTCATCGCGGCGGATGTCGCGGGGGGGCGTGGGCATTACAACCTCACGATCGGGTTCTTCGGCCTGGCTGCGGGGGGCGGGGCGACGCTCTCCACGGCTGCGGCTGGGTTTGCCGCAGATAGGTTCGGCACTGCGATGAGCTTCTTTGGACTCGCTGGCGCGGGGGCGCTTGCAGTGTTGATGGTGTGGCTCGCCATGCCGGAGACGCGCATCGCGCGTGTGGTGGAGGGGGGGGGAGGCTAAACCGCCGGTTAAGGTTTGAGGGGGTGTGGGGTGTAGTGTATAGACCGGAGACATGGGTAACGGGTGTGTCAGGACATGGGTAACACATTTAAGGAACCTCTGCCAAACTTCCGATCCTGGCACCTGATTGGACTATCCTGGAAAGAAGAGAAATTCAAGGACATCTTCGATGACACAACTTGGTCTTGGTCTGGATCTTTCAACGAAACGTACTC
>LFJH01000104.1 GCA_001189335.2 Candidatus Paraburkholderia schumanniana | reverse complement strand
GGGGGGCGCATCCCGAGGCCCGCGGAGTGTTGCGCCATGACATCAGGCAACAGCGCCGATCGGCTGTCGAACAAGGTATCTGCGAAATCGAACAGGACGGCGTCGAAACTGCGTAGCTCGGTATTCATCGCAAAATTCCGGACTCGCTCGGGGAAGTTGGGAAAATCAGCCGCTTGCCGAGATCGTCGCCGCTGTTCATCGCATCGAGCACGCTTGGCAGTTCGGACAGCAAGTGGCGTCCGGTGATCAACTCGTCGAGCAAAGACTGGCTGATGTCTCCCGAGCCGATCAGACGAAGCGCACTCAGGAAGTCTTCCGACGCGAGCCCGTAACTGCCGACTATCTCCACCTGCTTGCCACCGCCGCAGGTAAGCCAGCGATGCGATTCGCTTAACCGCAACGAACGGACGTCGACGCCGCGAAAATTGCCGAACGCTTTATCGATCCCACCGAACACGACGACGCGGCCTTGGTCGGCGGCGATCGTAAAGCCTTTCTCAAGCAGTTCGTGCGAGACGAAAGTTGTGGCCAGTACCACCAGATCCGCCCTAGCCGGCTCCGCCAAGGACCCCAAAGTAATGCCTTCCAGGCTAAAGGTCGCGACGAATCGTAGGCGCGCTTTGGACCGATTGAGCAGCGTGACGGAGATGCCACGCCGCCGCAGTGCGTGCGCGATGAAGAGGCCCATGGTGCCGGCCCCGACGACGACGGCGCTGCGGGGTGTGGCATGGACGGCCGTGGTGGCGATCCGCGCACAGTGCTCTGCGCAGGCGATCGGTTCGGCTAGCACGTAATTCTCCAGTGATGTACAGGTGCGGGATACCTTGTACAGTGCGGCTTCTAGTCTCTCGGCGGGCGCGTCAAGCAGGATCAGTTCGGCGAACCCGGATGTCCGATTGAGCACAACGTTGGGGTCCAGGCAGACGGTGTCACCGATACGCAAAACTTCGGCTCCCCAGCAGTCCACAATTTCGGCAACCAATTCATGGCCGAACCGGCTCGGGCCAGGGTGACGGCCCGCCGCCTCCTTTGCATCAGAGCGGCATATCCCGATCACGTGCGGGCGCAGAACCGCACCGGTTTCGTGCCGCAACTCGAGCGAAACACCGCGCTTCGCGACGACGCCGCGCTCTGAGCATAGCCGCACTTGTGCGGCTATGCTCAGCGCTGCGCGCGTCGCGTCGCGGGGGCCAATAGCCGAGTTAGTGTCGCGCATATATCGCATCGCAGGCCCGCTCGAAACGCTGGATAATTTCGGCGACGTCCTGTTCGGTCGAAATGAGCGCGGGGCGAATCTCCATCACGTTACCGCGGCCATGCTCGGATATCCGTACGATCGCACCTCGTTCCAGCAGCGCTTTCTGCAATGCCTGCGCAGTCGGATTGTCTGGACGATTGTCCGAGCCGATGATCTCCAGACCAACCATCAAACCAACGCCACGCGCTTCCCCGACGAAGGGAAAGCTGTTCCCCAAACGATCCAGGCCGGCTAACAACTGTTTGCCGACCCGGCGGACGTTTTCCAGAAAACCCGGCCGCTGCAAGATTTCGATCGTCGTCAGTGCTGCCGCGGCCGAGGGCAGCCAGCCACCGTTGGTGAAGCCGTGGAACAGTTTGTCCAGCCCCGTGAGACGGTCTTCGGTGAGAATGCCGCCGATTGGTAGACCGATACCGCTCATGCCCTTGGCTAGCGTCATGATATGTGGTGAAACGCCGAAGTAGTCGGCCGCGAACATATGTCCGCATCGGCCGAAACCCGTCTGGCATTCATCGAAAATAAGGACGATACCGCGCTCTTCGCAGAACGCCTTGAGTTCTTCGAAATAGCCCTGCGGCGGAATGATATTGCCGCCCACGCCGAGTATCGGCTCGACCAGGACACAAGCGACGCTGCCGGTGCTCGAGTACTTGATGAAGTCGTCGATGCGCGCAACGCATAGTTTCCCGCAACTGTCCGCCGCCTGGCCATAAAAACAGCGCGAACAATAAGGCGGCGGCACCTGTACGCCGCCGGGGAAGATATTGGGAAACGGCGTGCGGTGAGTACTGAAACCCGACAGACCGGTCATTGCCAAAGTCTGCCCAAGATGGCTGCGAAACAGCGTGATCACGTCGCGCTTGCCGGTGATGTGCTGCGCAATGCGAATGGCGCCTTCATTCGCGGTAGAGCCGCCGGGGGACCGCAGGTGCGCGCGCGTCAGATTGGGCGGCGAGATGGCCACCAGTGCACTGGCGAGCGCATCGACAGGAAGCGAATTGAAGTTGGAACTGGAGAACACCAGCTGATCCATCTGCCGCTTGGCGGCTTCCACCACTTCCGGATGATTGTGTCCCAGAATCAAGTTGAAGGTGCCGGAAATACAGTCGAGATATTCCTTGCCGTCTTCATCGTACAGATAGAGTCCCCGGCCGCCGACCATTTTGACGCTGCTGACCGGATAGTAGAACGGATTTTCCTGCCCCGCATCGGATACGGCGCTCATACGGCATCCTCCAATGCGGTGATCTGTTGGTCGACCCAGCCCGGCAGCCCGTACTGGACCACAACCTTGCGGCGCTCTTCCGCGCGCCGATTTCTCTGTTCGGACGTTAAATGAAATGCGTAAGCAAGCGTATCGGCCAGTTCCGCGATGTCGAACGGATTGATCAATTCGACCGAAGACGCGAGCGCCTCTGCGGCGCCGGCCCGCTCAGACAGGATCACGGTCGCGCGTCGGTGGTTGAGCAGCGAGCCTTCGAAAACCGTCAGATTCTGCCCGTCGATGGTCGAGTTGAACAACAGCGCGTCCGCCTCCTGAAGACAGCCCAGCGTATGGTCAACATTGTCCTCACAAACGACCCGGACTAGTTCCTCGCCGAAGTGGCTATTGGTGTGCGCGGCTTCGCGCTCGAGTTGCGCCAGATAATCGCTGTTCGCCTTGACATACAGCCGATTCGGATTGCAGCGCACCAGAAAGCGGCTACGCTCGCGCAGAGCCTCATCGTTCTCACAAGCCAGACGGAACGCGGCGATCGCGCGCGCGCCGTTCTTGATCGGATCGGTCCTGCCGGAATGGACGAACAAAAAGCTGTCGGCCGCCCACGATTGCAGATCAGCCGGCAGCGCCTTGCTGCGGTGTTCGATCGCTTGTGGACTATACCCGAGTGGCATCGCGGCCACCGTGGTGACGTGTCCACGGTACTCGACGGTACCCGCATCGCGATTCACTACGGCGTCCGGCAGCAGATCGTGCACGCAGTCCACAAAATTTCGACACCAACGTGCCGCGAAGAAGCCGACGACGGACGCGCCCAAGATTCCTTCGATGAATTCGGTGCGCAGGTATTTCGGCAGCATGCACCAGTAGTCGGCGGTCGGCCAGGGAATGTGGATGAAAAGCAGGACCGGAACGCCCGCGTGTCGGCGGCGGATCATCACCGGGAGAACGGACAGCTGGTAATCCTGTACAAGAACGAGTGTGCCGGGCGCCTTCTCCAGTTGCGCGCCGACCGCCTCCAGGAAGTCTGCGTTGAAGTCCTTGTAGTGCTTCCAGGCGCTGCGTATCTCTGGGCCGAAGTTCGGTGCGTTCCAGCTGTCCCACAGCGTGTTATTGCTGGCCCATAGCACGTCGGCGGTCATGATCTCCTGCATGTCGTTGAAGACCTGCGCGTCGTGCTCCAGCATATGCACGGTGATGGGGTGCTGTTTGGAGGTGAATGCCAGTTGCAGACCGTCGGGGTGCTGCTTGCGCACTTCGAGGTCTTCCGCCGTCATTGCCGACGAAATCCATTCGACGCCGAGCAAGCTGGCCATGTCGGCTACGACGTTGGCAGTACCACCAGGCGCGAGCGCTGTTTCTAGCGTGCCCGTGCTTTCGTTGCGATGATAGGTCAGCGGAGAGCGCTTACTAACAAGTATATAACGTTTCGCTTTCATTGCGTTCCTTATGTTTTGTCGGCCATCGGTTGAGGGAGGTGCGGCGCACGAATATGCCACTGCGTCCCCAAGCTGGCTTTCATATCCGCGGCGACTTCGGCAGGAGAACGACAGGTCACGTCGTGCCATTGCGCCAGCATGGCGGGTAGGCGTTCGCTGGAGAGGCAGGAGTTCCGGGGACGGCAGAAATAGCGGGAAGCCTGTACGGGAACGGCCTTGATCAGGCCGGCGTCGAAGCCGAATTCGGCTGCCAGCAAGCGTGCCCAGTCCAGCCGGGAGATGCGCTGCGGCCCCGCCACGTGCAGTAGGCCGGTAACGTTCTCTTCCAGACAGCGCCTGTATATCTTGGCCGCATCGGCGACGACAATCGGCGTATTCCACAGATCGTCGGGCACCTCCAACGTTTCGGCGAACGCAAGCCGCTGGATCGACAGTGCGAAGAAATTCTGCCAGCCTCGCTGATCTTCTTCCCAGCCGTAGATCAGACTTGTGCGGGCAATGAGAAATTGACCGCCGTAGGCGTGCAGGATGCGCTCGGCCGCCAGCTTCGCCCGCCCGTAGGCGTTAAGCGGCTCCGGCGCGACGGCTTCGGTGCAGGTGGTTCGTCTGCCGTCAAAAACATTGTCGGTAGACACCAGCAGCTTATAGGCGGTCGGCGCAAACTCGCAGGCATTGCGCGCGACGGCGCTGTGTATTCGGGCAGCCTCCACGGGATCCTTTGCGCATTCGGAAATATCCGACGGCCCATTGACCAGCACGACCACCGACGGGCGCAGCCACCCGACCGCTTTCCTGAAGGCAACGGCGTCAGTGGCATCGAGCTGAATCCATCGATCGCGATGGCGAAGACCCTGCGGCCGGTTGCGACATGCGATCGCAACCCGGTGTCCGTTTGATAACAGCTCGTCGGCTAGACACTGACCGACGAAACCGCCTCCTATGATCAGCACGTTCATCACCGGAGTAGCGGGTCTCTGGTGGGTTTCATGACCTTTCATCGAATAGTGCTCCACAGCCTTTGCGGGACGCTTCGCGCGAGAGGCGCTGCAGGGCAGCGCCAATGACACTGCTGGGCAGGCTGTCGCGTTTTTCCAGAAAGACACATCGACTGATCTCCACTGGCATAGGGAAATTGATCGACCTGCCTCGGTGATAGACAACCTCATCCAACGCAACCTCGCAAAGTTCGACGGTGAGCTCCGGCGCGCAAATGGGAAGGCCGGCCGGCATTAGTGCGGCAATGAAGCGATTCCTTTCGTCCGTGCGCATGAAGCCGAGTGACTCCGCGAGCGTGACGGTCAACGCCATGTCGATAGCCACAGCCTCGCCGTGATGCAACCGAAAGTCGGTCGTGGCTTCCAGCGCCGGACTAAAGGCGTGTCCCATATCCACGAGACGCTGATACGTATGACTTTCGTATGGATTTTTCTGTAGCTCTTCCAGCATCAAGCGACTCGAGCGCCAGATAATCTCGCGGCTGACTTCCTCTGGCGCGCCAAACTTGCTTTTGATCAAGGCTGTTTGATAAGATTCGCATAATTCGAAGAGGGCCTTTCGTTCCTGCAACATGGCAGGAAGGACCGAATACTCGGGTGACAGTAAGCCTTCGATCAGGGTGGGCATCGTAGTTCTGTTGTTTCCGACATTCCATGCGGAAACTATCCGCAATTTCCTGTCCAGGTAACCGGCGACCAATCGTTTCGAGGGCGGTAAGCACTATTAAACTCTCCTTTATTCAACAGGCCAGACATGAAAATAGCCGCACGGACGGGTGAGATGGCGGATGACCTTCACTCATGAAACGGTTGACCGGTTTAGCCAAATTTTCCGCAGGGGCGCCTGCTGAAGAAAAGGCACGCTGCAAATATCGAAAGATATTGATTGCTGCTACGCAGCGGCATTTCCACGATAAACCATATGGAATACTAATCGATCGTAGTGGCAGGCACTTCACCTCGATGGGAAGCCGGTAAACCCACGACAGCCAGGCGCATCTCGTTCAATCCGTCATTGACCAGTCCATGCGTTCCGCCGGAAGGATTGTGGATCACGTCTCCCGCGGCAACCGGATAGTGGCTGTTTTCCACCATCATGGTCCCGCGTCCTTCGATTACAATGTAAACTTCTTCGTCGGTGCTGTGCGTATGCGGACCGATATCGGATCCCGCCGGCAACCGGACCAGATCGATCCAACTGATTGCGCCGCTGCGCATGACGCGAGCCGAAGCAATATCCACCGCGCCGTTATGCGCGCGAGACCAGTAGAATTGCGCATCCTCGAAAGTAAAGATTCGATCGGTGCTCGACTTCCCTATGTCAAGCGTCATCATGAAATACCCTGCGCCTTCCAGCGCAACGGTATCAGGTTGCTTTTCTATACGGACGATGGAATGCCAGTTCTGCCCGAGATTCCAGCAGTACTGGTCTGCCAGCGTAGCCAGCAGCGCACGGTATTTTTCGCCACACGCAATGGCGAAACCACCGACGATGACGATTTCTTCCAGACCGAGGCAGACGTGCAAAAAGGCCAGAACTTGCGCAAGGTATTTGGCCGACGTCGCGACCGCGTGCTCGGCCCAAGGATCGCCCTGCAAAAAAGCGTGCACCAATATCTCGTTATTGAGATTTTCGACCTGGTGTCCGGAAAGACGGCCCGTCAGTGATGCGGCGAATACACCGGCATTCTCCGCTGCCATATGGCGCGCGACCGCCAGCGATCCCCGCCCCGAGGCTATCGAACCGAGATGTCCGAAACCTTCACAATCGCAGACGAAGGACTCAGAGAAAGAATCCATCATGCGGAGATGACCGATCTCGCCGCCGCGACCGTTCGGTCCGACGCGCGGAACACCATCGAGGAATACCTTGACGCCAATGCCCGAACCCACCGTGACGATGGCGAAATCCCGGCTGCCTTTGGCAACTTGCAGGTAGCCCGCCGCGGTGACGTCGTTGATCAACCGCACCGGAACCGCTGGCCAGAGAGCCCGCAGAGGCTGAAGGAGATTCAGTCCGCCTCCTGAGTAAGGCCCTAACACCGTCGGCATGTGCCAGGCGTTCCCATCGGGAGAAAGCGGTGCCGGCATGGCTGCGCAAATCCCCGAAATTTTCGCATTTCCCGCCAGAGCATGTGCCTCTTTTTTTAACGTTTTCATCAGGTCGTTGACGATCTCATGACCATCTCGTTGACCAGTCTTGATGAAGTTGGGTGTTTCCACTTTATGGAACCGCTCCAGGCAGCGATCGGTACTGTTATACAGGCCGATTCTCGTGCTGGTACCACCGATGTCGAATACTATGCAGCGTTCTTTGTGATCCATCGCTGTGAAGTCCCGTCCGATTGATAGTTTGCCTCGGTCTAGCCTGACCATCGTTTCTTGCGCGATGTCATCGGAACCACCAATGTTTGCCGTGCAGGTGATGGATGGGGTATGCCTCAACAGAGCAGCAAAAGTCGGTACAGCGTGTTCATACCAAGGCATGCTCCGCGCGCGCACGGATGGCGAATAAACAGTCGGTCTTTGGAGAAGCGCTTGGTATGCCCGCTCACGCACCGTTCTTCAGTGCATGCGCCCGACCTGGCTCTTGGATGGGCTATCCATGCAACATCGTGAAGTACTTCAACGGAACCGCACCATCAAGTTGTGCAATAAGTTCGGGCCCTATGCCGCAAACGCCGTGTCCGGTCCGCTCATCGCAAAGTGCAGTCACGAGTCTGGCAAGCACGTTCTCGTTTCCAACCCGCAGGTTGCAGAGAAAGCCACGACAATACTGACAATCTTCGTCTCGCTGACTACTGGGTTTGAGTTGGTGACCGCACCATGTCGTGCTCTCCGCTAGCAATGAAACTGCTCTTCAACACCCATCCTACGGACTTCTGGATGTTAATCACCTGTCCATTTGGACAGGTGTGCGCGGTCGAGCACATCATTAGATTCTCACCACTGAACCGCCCCGGATTGGGTGGAGGCTCCAACTCTTGAGAGAATGGAGCCATGAACAAGTCGAACAAATTTTCTGCTGAAGTCCGGGAACGTGCAGTCCGTATGGTGCGGGAGCATCGCGAGGAGTATCCGTCACAGTG
>LFJH01000009.1 GCA_001189335.2 Candidatus Paraburkholderia schumanniana | reverse complement strand
TTGCGAGTACGTTTCGTTGAAAGATCCAGACCAAGACCAAGTTGTGTCATCAAAGATGTCCTTGAATTTCTCTTCTTTCCAGGATAGTCCAATCAGGTGCCAGGATCGGGAGTTTGGCAGAGGTTCCTTAGGCTGTCGCCGTTGCGAAGCCGCCGAGGAACACGAAGACTTCGGCCGCATCGGCATCGTTCAGCGCAAACGAATGCAGCGTGAAGCGCGACAACATGCTGCCGCCAATGTGATCGACGACGATGATGAGCAGGACCAGGCCCCGGAAGAAGTCCAGCTCGACGAGACGTTGTGTTTTTCGCTGCATGCGGCTGGATTTGAGGTTTTACGGCAGCCGCGGCGGGCGGCACGAAAGCATTGGAGTTTACCCGTAAACGCTGCGGCGCAGCATCGGAAGAACCGCAAAATCTGTTTCGAATCGGGCGCTTGTCGCGTGTTTGCCATAATTCGCTACAGCTGATGACGAACTGGCCCGACGATGGCAGCGATCACCGGTTGGTCTACCATGATGTTTTCAAGTTCCTTGCATTTTGCAGCCGATCGGACTAAATTGATGCCCCTTGGCCGTATGCCGACCACGAATACCCGCCTCGACCCGCATGGACCATCTCATCGCTCTCCTAGCCGATCCTGCCGCCTGGGCCGCCCTCGCGACGCTCGTCGTGATGGAGGTCGTGCTCGGCATCGACAACCTCATCTTCATTTCGATCCTAACCAACAAGCTGCCCGCGGCCCATCGGGCGCGTACGCAGCGCATCGGCATCGGGCTCGCGCTCGTCATGCGGCTCGCGCTGCTCGGCACGGTCGCGCTCACACGGTCGCGCTCATCGTGCGGCTGACCGCGCCGATCTTCGAAGCCTTCGGGCACGGCTTCTCGTGGCGCGATCTGATCCTCATCGCCGGCGGCGTGTTTCTCGTGTGGAAAGCGACGACGGAGATCCACCATCACGTCACGCACGACGCCGGCGAGCACGCCGGCGTCGATTCGCGCAAGAGCCTGACGCCGCTCTCGGCGATCGGTCAGATCCTGCTGCTGGATCTGTTTTTTTTCCATCGACAGCATCGTCACGGCGGTCGGCATGACCGAGCACATTCCCATCCATCATGTTCGTCGCGGTGATCGCCGCCGTGACCGTGATGCTGTTCGCGGCCGGGCCGCTGTTGCGCTTCATCGAGCGCAATCCGACGATCGTCATGCTCGCGCTCGGGTTTCTGTTCGTGATCGGGATGACGCTGATCGCCGAAGGCTTCGGCACACATGTTCCGAAGGACTATATCTATGCGGCGATGGCGTTCTCGGCGCTGGTCGAGGTGCTCAATATGCTGGCGCGGCGGGCGAAGGGACGCGCGATGCGAGTAGTCCGTCCGACGGACAGCGCCAGGCCGGGCGAGTGATTTCGCTGCTCCGTCGCAACTGAAGCATTCGCGCGTCGATCCCAAAACTCCCAGATGACCGAGCAGCACTGCGCTGCTTCGGTCAGCAATCACTCGACTATTGATGGAAACCGTCAGATATACTGGGCGCTCATTTTTGAGATAGGTTTCCGCGTCAAAGTCATCGCCGAGTTTCGTCGCAACAATTCGAAACTGGCTTCAATCAACGATTTTCGTTTTCTGGCGCACGTCCGAGCAGACTGACAGCGCATCGTTTTCGGTAACTGGCATTTCATACACGAGGATGAATGACGTGAACCGAATGAACGCAGTAAAGGAAATATTTGCCAGCGCGCAATCCCCTGGCCGGCTGGATGAAACATTGGTCTTCGATATTGGCGTCAATGCCGGCGAAGATACTTCATATTATCTTCAGAAAGGTTTTCGCGTCGTCGGGGTCGAAGCGAATCCGCGCATATTCGCCCAATTGCAGGTCACTTTCGCGCAGGCCATTTCCGAAGGCAGATTGACGCTGCTGAATATCGGCATTTGGAACCAGCCGACGACACTCCCTTTCTATATCAATCTCCACAACGACCACTGGAGCTCGTTCGATCCGGTTTACGGCTGCCGGAACAATACGCGCTATGACGTGATCGATGTGCCGTGCATCGGCATCAGGGCGCTATTCGAACAGCACGGCATTCCACGCTATATGAAGGTGGATATCGAAGGCGGTGACAAGCTCGTACTCGCTGACCTTCCTGGCCTTCCCTGTCTTCCTCCGTTTATCTCGGTCGAAGAGTTCGGGAATAACACTATTCCAGAGCTTTTCAAGGCTGGATATCGAAAATTCAAGGTCGTCCCGCAATTGCATAAGCAGTTGATGCCCGCCGGAACCATTCAGCTCGAGGGCCTTCACGTCGAAAAATCCTTCCATGGGACGGATTCGGGTCCATTTGGCCTCGACCTCGCCGGCGATTGGCTCAATTACGATCAGGCACTGGCCGATTTCCGCCAGCGCGTGCGAAACGAAGCCGGCAAGGGCATCGGGCCTCCCAATGAATGGTTCGATGTGCACGCGGCGGTCAGCGACGAGGCCATGGCTTCATCGAGTCAGGTGCAATGGCTCTGGACGACGATCCGGAATCTGCCTAGCGCGCATGACGACCAGGTGCGCGATTACGAAGGCCGCCTTGCGGAGAACGCTGTCCGGATCAGTGAACTCACCGCCAAGCTCGACGATGCCGAGCATATGATCGGAACGCTCAGGCAAAGGGTCGAGGAAGAAGGACGGGTTCGGAGGGATTCGGACGGTTTGCTCGCATCGGCGCGCAAGGAAGTGAACGAGGAACGGCAAGCGCGCGAGAGCCTTGAGCAGCGCGCCCGTGCACAACAACAGATCATCGGCGATCAGGCGCGGCAGCTCGACCAAACCCGAGCCGAACTGGACGCGATCGTCACGTCCCGGACGTGGCGGATGCTCGCTCCGTACCGAAGCATCCGAAGGCGTCTGTCTGCCCGCTGATCGTCGGCCGCGCACGGTTTCAGAACGGCAGCTCCCGCTGCGGATTCTCGTCTGCGGGCTTCGCTCCGGCAGGCAGCAGCTGCGCCCGCAGCCACCGCTCGATCGCATCGACAACGTGCTGGCGCTCCGCGTCGTCGAGCGCCTTGCCCACCGCGATGCCGTGCCACTTGGCGAGGCACGAACGGCAGCACGTCGCCGTCGCGTGTTGCGCGATGAATACCGGATGCCCGCGAAACGGCGTCTGCTTGCCGTCGTTCAAGGGCGCCTGCGGCGCGAGCCGTTTACCGATCAGTTCGCGCGCCTGCGCGACGACCGTCTCCACGCCCTTCTCCCGCAGATACTTTCCCTCCCGCACACCGAGCGCGAAGCGCCGTTGGAATGCGGATTTCGCGAGCGCGGCGAAGACGGCGTCGAGATCGCGCATGGCATCGTGCTCAGTCGCGGCCGTAGAGCGTCGAATCGGCGAAGCCGGCGGCGCTCAGCACACGGCCGACGATGATCATCGCCGTGCGCTCCACGCCCGCCGCGCGCACTTTCGGCGCGATATCCCCGAGCGTGCCCTCGACGCGCGCTTCGTCCGGCCAGCTCGCGCGAAACACGACCGCCACCGGACAATCCGCGCCGTAATGCGGCAGAAGATCCGCGACGATCCGTTCGATATGCCGCACACCGAGGTGAATCGCGAGCGTCGCGCAATGATGCGCGAGATCCGCGAGTGCCTCACCCTCGGGCATCGACGTCTTGGTGGCGTAGCGCGTGAGGATCACCGTCTGCGAGATGCCGGGCAGCGTCAGCTCGCGTTTGAGCACCGCCGCCGATGCCGCCGTTGCCGTCACGCCCGGCACGATCTCGTACGGAATGCCGAGCGCATCGAGCCGGCGGATCTGCTCGCCGATCGCGCCGTACAACGACGGATCGCCGGAATGCACGCGCGCCACGTCCTGACCGTTGGCGTGCGCGTCCCGAAGAAGCGCGACGATCGCATCGAGATCGAGCTCGGCCGTATCGACGCATATCGACGCCCGATGCCCCGCGAGCACTTCCTTAGGCACGAGCGATCCGGCGTAGAGAATCACGGGACACGCGCGCACGAGCCGCTGCCCCTTGACGGTGATGAGTTCGGGATCGCCCGGTCCGGCGCCGATGAAATAAACAGTCATGTTGGGTGTGTGATTTCAATTCAGCCAGTGCGGCAGCGCATCGCGGGCGCTCGCGGCATCGTCGAAGGCGCGGTCGGCGTCGGGAAGTTCGGGACGCGCGAGCATCACGACCGGCAAGCCCCGCTCGCGCGCGACCGCGAGCTTCGCCTCGGTCGCGCGTCCGCCGCTGTTCTTACTGATGAGCACATCAATACGCGCCGCGTCGAACAGCGCGCGCTCGCCGGCGAGATCGAACGGTCCGCGCGCATCGACGATGTTCGCGCGTTCATTGCCCGGATGCGCCTCGAGACAACGTATCGTCCAGAACTGCGATGCGGGGATTTCGTCGAGATGCGCGAGCGGCTCGCGTCCGAGCGTGAACAGCGGCCGCCGAAAGCGCTCGATGCGCCCGACGATGCCGCGCCAGTCCGACGCCTCGCGCCAGTCGTCGCCCGGCTGCGCCTGCCACGCCGGACGGCGCACCGCCCAGAGCGGCACGCGCGCGATCCCGCATGCCGCGTGCGCGTGGCGGCTCATCTGCGCGGCATAGGGATGCGTCGCGTCGACGACGAGCGCGATATCTTCGTCACGCAGATATGCAACGAGTCCGTCGATGCCGCCGAACCCGCCGACACGCACGGAACACGCCAGATCGCCCGGCACGCGCCCGAGGCCCGCGAGACTGTAGACATGCGCCGCGGGAAGGCTGCGCGCAATCGCGAGCGCATCGCCGGTGCCGCCGAGCAGAAGAACACGCTTCATGCCGCGCTCCCGACGATATTCCCCTGCCGGTCGATCGCAAACGTCTCGACTTCGATGCCTGGCGGCAATACATCGAGCGCGCCGTCGCGCGCGCGCCGGCACACGATATCGCCGAGCGGGATGCCTTCCGCCCGCGCCAGCTTGAGCGCCTCCTGGCTCGTGTTCGCGACGCGGATCGCCGCCTGAAGCGCTTCGCTCGCGCCCCCATCGGCGGCCCAGACGGCGAGCAGCGGAAGATCGATGCTGGAGTTGCAGCTGTGCAGATCCATATGCCCCGCCGCCAGCTTGGACAGCTTGCCGAACCCGCCGCAGAGACTCAGCCTGTCGACGGGCGCGCGGCGCAGATGCTTGAGCACGGCGCCCACGAAATCGCCCATTTCGATCAGCGCGATGTCGGGCATGCTGTAACGCGCGCGCATCGCGTCCTCGCTCTGGTTGCCGGTGCACGCGGCGATATGCCGGTATCCGTTCGCGCGCGCGACATCGATGCCCTGATGAATCGACGCGATATACGCCGAGCACGAGAACGGCCTCACGATGCCGGTCGTGCCGAGTATCGACAGGCCGCCGACGATTCCGAGCCGTGGGTTCATCGTCTTCAGCGCGAGCGCCTCGCCGTTTTCCACGCCGATGCTCACCTCGAAGCCGCCGCTGTAGCCGACGCTCGCGGCAAGCGTTTCCAGATGCATGTTCATCATCCTGCGCGGCACCGGATTGATCGCCGGCTCGCCGATGGCCAGCGCCAGCCCCGCGCGCGTCACGGTTCCGACGCCCGGGCCCGCGTGGAAGCGCACGCCCGCCTCCGCCGACAAGCGCACCCGCGCGAACACCAGCGCGCCGTGGGTCACGTCGGGATCGTCGCCGGCATCCTTGATGACGCCTGCTTCGGCGGTATCGCTTTCGCCGGGCACATGGCGGTAGAACGCGAGCGCCATGACCACGCGCTGGCCCTTCGGCAGCACGATTTCGGCGCGCTCGCTCGGCTCGCCCGCCAGCAGGAGACGCGCGGCCGCGAGGCTCGTCGCGGTCGCGCAGCTTCCGGTCGTGTAGCCGCTGCGTAGCGGCGCGGCTTTTTCCGGCGTTTCTTCACGCATGGCGCGAGGGCTTCCCGATCCGGATCATGGCTTGCTCGCGTGCAGCAGCGTGATCGGCAGCGCCGGGCGCCAGGTGTCGAAGCTGCCGAGCGGCTCCGCCTGCGCGACGCCGATGCGCGTGAGCTCGCCGCCGTGCCGTGCGCGCCATTCGACGAGCGCCATTTCGCTTTGCAGCGTCACCGCATTGGCGACGAGCCGCCCGCCCTGGCGCAGGCGCGACCAGCAGGCATCGAGCACGCCGGGCGTCGTCAGTCCGCCGCCGATGAACACGGCATCGGGCGCGGGCAGGCCATCGAGCGCGGCGGGCGCCTCTCCTTTGACGAGTTGCAGCGCGGGCACGCCGAGCGCATCGCGGTTGTATTCCACGAGCCGCTGCCGGCTTTCGTTCGCCTCGATGGCGATTGCGCGGCAGGCGCCATGCGCGCGCATCCATTCGATGCCGATCGAGCCGCAGCCCGCGCCCACGTTCCACAGCAATTCGCCAGGCTGCGGCGCGAGATGGGCGAGCGTCACGGCGCGCACGGCGCGCTTGGTCAGCTGGCCGTCGTGGCGATAGGCGTCGTCGGGCAGACCGGGCGTGAGCGGCGGACCGGCATGGCCCGCATGCGTGCGGCATTCGATCGCGATGAGATTGAGCGCGGCGACGAGTGGCTGGCGCCAGTCGTCGGCGCGTTCGTCGATGCGGCGCTCGGCGTCGCCGCCGAGATGCTCGAAAACCGTCATGCGGCTCGCGCCGAAACCATGCGCTGTCAGGAGCGTGGCGACGGCGGCGGGCGTCATGCCATCGGCGCTGAGCACGAGCAGCCGCGCGCCGCGATGCAGGTTCGCGAGCAGCGACGCGACCGGCCGCACGACGAGCGACACGCAGGTCGCCTCCTGCAGCGGCCAGCACAGCCGCGCGGCCGCGAGCGACAGCGACGAAGGCGCGGGAATTACGCGCATTTCGCCATCCGCGACTTCGCGCGCGAGCGTCGCGCCGACGCCGAAGCACAGCGGATCGCCGCTCGCGAGCACGCAGACGCGCGTGTCGGCGTCGCCGCGCTCGGCGAGCACGCCATCGATCGAAAAGGGCTTGGGCCACGGCACGCGGCGCGCGGCGATGCGCGCGGGCAGCAGCGCCAGATGGCGCTCGCCGCCGTGGATCGACTGCGCTTCCACGAGCGCGCGGCGGGCGGCGCGGGAAAGGCCGTGCCAGCCGTCCTCGCCGATTCCCACGACGGTCAGCCAGGTCGACATGCGGCGTCTCCTCGTTGAAGTTCCGAAAAGCTCATCGTACCGCGCGCAACCTGGCGTACAGGGGAGCGAAGCGGCCGGAGAGTCGATAAAAGCGGGCATAATACAGGTCCGTCGGTGCCCGTTGGGCCTAACAGGGAACACAGCGAAAACTTTGTGGCTGCCCCCGCAATTGTACGCAGCGAGTCCGCGCTCCACTGCCACTGGTTTTACCGGGAAGGCCGGCGCGAATATAGACCTGCCAGCCAAGAGACCTGCCGACTCACCGCATTCGCGCGACGCCAACCGGGCGGGGTGTACCGGTTCGCTCACCACACGCGAAGCCCAACGGGTCACGCATTTGACTTCACTCGACCGTCCGCCGTCCGAGTCCGCCCCACGCCGCTCCGCGTGTCCAGGGCTCATGCGCATCGTCGCCGCGCGCGACGGCGGTCTCGCGCGCCTGCGTCTTCCCGGCGGCGAACTGAGCGCCGCTGCGGCGCGGGCCGTCGCGCGCGCCGCGCGCACGTGCGGCTCCGGTGTGATCGAAGTGACCAACCGCGCGAATCTGCAGCTGCGCGGCATCCGCGACGACGCTCACGCCGCGCTCGTCGAGATCGCATTGGACGCGGGCCTGGGCCCCGCGACCGCGAGCGGCGACGACATCCGCAACGTGATGCTGAGCCCGCTCGCCAGCGGGCAGACGCGCGCTCTCGCCGCAGCCATCCTCGATGCGATGCAGGCTGATGCCTCGCTGCACGCGCTCTCGCCCAAATTCTCGCTGCAGCTCGACGGCGGCGAACGTCTCGCGATGCTAGACCATCCGCACGATCTGTGGCTTTCCGCCATCGACGACGGCGCGCGCTTCGCATTCGGCTTCGCGGGCACGATGCCGCGGCACGCGCACGATGCGCCCGCGTCAGGCGCGATTCCGCGCAGCGAAGTCCTGCCGTTCGTGATGAAGATGCTGCGCCGGTTTCTGGCGCTCGCGACGTCGGAAGAACATCGCATGCGCGATCTGCTCGCCCGTATCCGCGTGGAGCGCTTTCTTGATTTCCACGCGGAGGTTCGCTCGTGGCGACGCGAATCCGCCGATGCGTCTCTGCGTCTCGGCGCGCATGAAGAGCCGCATCGCGCGACGTGGTACGCGGGCGCGCAAACGCCGCTCGGACGCCTGGACGCCATCACGCTCGAAGCCCTCGCCGATCTCGGCACGACGCACGCCGAAGGCCGTCTCATGATGACGCCATGGCAAAGCGTGCTGATTCCCGGCATCGCGGCGCACGATGCACCCGAAGTCCTGCAACGCCTGCGCGCGCTCGGCCTCACGGCCGATCCACGCGACCCGTTCGCGCGCCTCATCGCATGCGCCGGCTCCGCTGGCTGCGCGAAAAGCCGCGCCGACACCAAGACCGACGCGTATCGCCTCGCCCCGCTGCTGCCCGCGCACGACGAAGCGCAGGTGCATCTGAGCGGCTGCGAGCGTTCGTGCGCGGCAGCGCATCCCGTCGCGGTGACGCTCTTCGTGCGCGCGCCGGGACACTACGACCTGCATCGCGGCGGGTGCGTCGCCGCGAGCAATCTGACCATCGAAGAGGCGGCCGAACGGCTCGCCCGGAGCCATACCGATGCCTGACTATATCCGCGACGGCGCGGAGATCTATCGCCAGTCGTTCGCGACGATCCGCGCCGAAGTCGATCTCGACGCCCTTCCCGCCGATCTCGAAAAGCTCGCCGTGCGCCTCATTCATGCGTGCGGCATGGTCGATATCGTGAGCGACCTGCGTTATTCGCACGGCGCGGGCGACGCGGGCCGGCGCGCCCTCGCAGCGGGCGCCTCCATTCTCTGCGATGCGCGCATGGTCGCCAAAGGCATCACGCGCGCTCGCCTTCCGGCCAATAACCGCGTGATCTGCACTCTGGGCGATCCATCGGTTCCCGAGCGCGCCCGCGAAATGGGCAACACGCGCTCGGCCGCCGCGCTCGAACTGTGGCGGCCGGACCTCGAAGGCGCCATCGTCGCGATCGGCAATGCGCCGACCGCGCTGTTCCATCTCCTCGACATGCTCGATGCCGGCGCGCCGAAGCCCGCGCTGATCCTCGGCTTTCCGGTGGGGTTCATCGGCGCGGCGGAATCGAAGGCGATGCTCGCCGCCGACAGCCGCGGCGTCCCCTACGTCGCATTGCTCGGCCGGCGCGGCGGCAGTGCGATGGCGGCGGCCGCAGTGAATGCACTCGCCTCGGAGGCCGAATGATGAGCGGACGCCTCTATGGCCTGGGCGTCGGCCCGGGCGATCCGGAACTGATCACCGTGAAGGCGCTGCGTCTGCTGAAGACCGCGCCGGTGGTCGCGTATTTCGTCGCGAAGGGCAAGAAGGGCAACGCGTTCGGCATCATCGAAGCGCATCTCGACGATGCGCAGACGCGCCTGCCGCTCGTCTATCCCGTGACGACGGAGGCGCTCGAGCCGCCGCTCTGCTATGAAACGATCATCAGCGCGTTCTACGACGAAGCCGCGCTCGCGATCTCGGACCATCTGGAAGCCGGGCGTGATGTCGCGGTGATTTGCGAAGGCGACCCGTTCTTCTACGGCTCGTACATGTATCTCCACGACCGCCTCGCCGCGCGCTTCGAAGCGCATGTCGTGCCGGGCGTGTGCTCGATGCTCGGCGGCGTCGCGGTGCTCGGCGTGCCGCTGGTGTATCGCAATCAGAGCCTTTCCGTGTTGTCGGGCGTGCTGCCGGAAGACGAACTGAAGCGTCGCCTCGAAGCCGCCGATGCAGCCGTCATCATGAAGCTCGGGCGCAACTTCGAGAAGGTGCGGCGCGTGCTCGCCGAACTCGGGCTCGATGACCGCGCGCTTTATGTCGAGCGCGCGACGATGGCCAATCAGCGCATCGTGCCGCTCGACGAAGTCGATCCGATGGCCTCACCCTATTTTTCGCTGCTCGTCGTGCCGGGGAAGAAATGGCGCGCGTGAGTTTGGCGGTACCGGTGGCGATCGTGGTGCTGGGCAACGGCGCGCTCGACACCGCGCGGCGCATTCAGGCGCGCCTGCCGGGCTCGCGCGTGCTTGGTCTCGCGAGGCGCGTGAGCGCGGACGTGGCTTACGGCGAGTTCGGCGCGCGCGTGCGCGAGCTTTACTCGATGAACACGCCTATCGTCGCGCTCTGCTCGTCTGGCATCGTGATTCGCGCGCTTGCTTCGCGTCTCGCCGACAAGGCCGCCGAGCCGCCCGTGCTCGCCGTCGCTCAGGACGGCAGCGCCGTCGTGCCGCTGCTCGGCGGCATGAGCGGTGCGAACGTGCTGGCGCGCGAGATCGGCGGCGCGCTCGGCATTGCGCCCGCGATCACGACGAGCGGCGAACTGCGCTTCGGCCAGTGCCTGCTCGCGCCGCCCGAAGGCTATGCGCTCGCGGACATCGGGCGAGGCAAGCGCTTCGTGTCCGACCTCCTCTCCGGCGAGACGACGCACATCGAAGGCCGCGCGCCGTGGCTCGACGACGCCGCCCTGCCCCGCGCCGACGATGCGCGGCTCGCGGTGCGCATCACGCCGTTCGCGGCGGGTGACGAAGACAGTCTCGTGATTCATCCGCGTTGCGTGCTGGCGTGGATCGAAGACGTGGCTTCCGGCGACGACATCGCGGAACGCGTGCGTGTCGCGATGCGCGAGCGTGGTCTTGCGCCGCCGGCGCTCGCGGTGCTGACCGCGCCCGTGCGTCACATGAGTGCCGAATCGCTCGCGGACGCGGCACGCGCGCTGGATGTGCCGCTGCGCTTTTGCGACGCCGCGCCGTTCGATGCCGATCATGTACGAGGCGTCGCATTGCACGTCGCCAATGCGCCTCTCGATGCGCAATCGATCGGCCGCGCGCGCGGCGAGCTGACGGTCATCGGCCTCGGCCCCGGCAGCGCGGAACTGATGACGCCTGCCGCGCGAGACGCGCTCATCGCGGCGCAGGACGTGCTCGGCTACGAAACCTACTTGCGCATGGCAGGCCCGTTCCGCGACGACCAGCGCGTCCACATGACCGACAACCGCGAGGAGCTGCAGCGCGCGCGTCATGCGTTCGAACTGGCGAGCGCTGGACGGCGCGTGGTCGTCGTGTCATCCGGCGATCCGGGCGTGTTCGCGATGGCGGCGGCCGTGCTCGAAGCACTCGACGAAGGCCGCACGGCGCATCCCGAATGGAGCGCGGTGAAGCTCGCGGTCGTGCCGGGCGTGTCGGCATCGCTCGCGACGGCCGCACGCGCGGGGGCGCCGCTCGGTCACGACTTCTGCGTGCTGTCGCTGTCGGACAATCTGAAGCCGTGGAGCGTGATCGAGAAGCGCATCACGCATGCGGGCGAAGCGGATCTCGTGATGGCGTTCTACAACCCGCTGTCGAAGGCGCGGCCGTGGCAGTTCGATCGCGCCATCGGGATCGTGCGGGGCTATCGCGATGCGGATACGCCGGTGGTACTCGGACGAGACATCGGGCGGCCGGCAGAGGCGCTGCGCATCGTCACGCTTGGCGAGTTGAAGAGCGAACTCATCGACATGCGGACGATGGTGATCGTCGGCTCTTCGACGACGCGCATCGTGGGTAATTGGGTTTATACGCCGCGCTGGTACGAATAGGATCAGCTTTCGCTCAATGCGTCGGCGCTCACGTATTGCGCGTTCCAGGCGTGCGCGAGCGCCTTGCAGCGTCCGGCGCGAATCGCGCCTTCTTCGAAGTCCACCAGCACGATCTGATCGGCCGATAGCGGCGCGTCCGGCCGCTCATTCGTGCGCCCGTCGGTGAGCACCCACAGCCAGCGCCGTTGCGATGGCCTGCGCCGCGCCGCGCGCGCGAGCACGGTCGCCGCCCCTGACAAACCGAGCGCGAGCGGCGTGCCACCGCCGCCGCCGATCGGCGCGACCCAGCGCTCGTTCCACCAGTGCGCGGCGCCCGGCTGACGCCGTACTTCGGCGCGTCCGCCGCCAAAGCATACCAGTGCGATTTCCGCGCGCTCGCGATAGGCACGATCGAACAACGCGACGAGCATGCCCTTCGCGCGCGCGAGCCGCTCGCCCGCGAGCATCGAGCCCGAGCAATCGAGCAGGAAGCAATGCAGCACCGCGCCTTCGCCCTGCGTGCGCCGATAGCGGCGCAGATGCCGTGCATCGAGCCGCGCGGCACGCTTCGCGCGCAAGGTCGCGATCCAGTCGATGAATGGGCTTTCTTCGCCTTCGCGCGAAGCGAAGCGGCCCCTGGAACGCGACTGGTTCCATCGAAGACGATGCTCTCCGGCATCCGCGTCGCGCCTTCGATGGCTCAGGCTTTTTTTGCGGCGAGCGGCCTCACATGCTTGACCTTCGCCATGCCAGTTGGCTCGGGCGGCAGATAGCCCCAATCCGATTCGCTTCCTGTCGCTTCGCGCCGCGTCGAATCGCGCGTAGCCGGTTCCTGCGAAGGCACCTGTCCTTCCCGCCGACGATGCTGCAAGACCGCATCGGCGACGCGTTCTACATGCGTCACCGTCACCGTCGATGCGCCCTCGAACGTGGCCAGCGCACGCGCGGCGCGCAGCATCACGAGGTCCGCGCGCAAGCCATCGACTTGCGCCGCGATGCAAAGCTCGCTCACGCGCGCATGAACGGCATCGTCGAAATGGAAACAGGCAAGCGACGCGCGCGCCGCGTGGATGCGCTCGTACAGCAACGCCTGCTCCGCTTCATGCCGCGCGTGAAACGCTTCGGAGTCGGCGTCGAATGCGAGGCGCGCCTTCACGATGCGCTGCCGCACGTGCGCCTCGAAGCAATTGCTCATCTCGACGGCGAGCCCGAAACGGTCGAGCAGTTGCGGGCGCAGTTCGCCCTCTTCCGGATTCATCGTGCCGATCAGCACGAAGCGGGCTTCATGCCGGTGCGAGATGCCATCGCGCTCGACGATGTTCACGCCGCTCGCCGCCACATCGAGCAACTGATCGACGAGCGGATTCGGCAACAGATTCACTTCATCGACATACAGCACGCCCAGATGCGCCTTCGCGAGCAGACCCGGCGAGAACTTCACGCCGCCATCGCGCAACGCGCTCTCAATGTCGAGCGTGCCGATGAGCTGCTCCTCGCTCGCGCCGAGCGGCAGCGTCACGAGCTTTCCTTCGGGCAGCAGTTCGGCAAGCGCGCGAGCCGCCGTCGACTTGGCCGTGCCGCGCGGACCGCTGACCAGCACGCCGCCAATGGAGGGATCGACCGCCGCAAGCAAAAGTGCCTGCTGCAAGAGTTCCTGACCTACGAGCGCGGAAAAAGGAAACACCGGGGATGAAGTGGATTCGTTCAATTCTGTCGGCCTTCGATGCGCTGTTCGACATCCAGCAGATGCCGTTCGACCTGCTCGCGATAGCCAGCGGGTTCCTGCCACAAGCCGCGCTCCATCGCTTCGAGCAGGCGCTCGCAGATCGATTGCAGCGCGTGCGGGTTGTGCCACGTAATAAACGTGCGCGTGTCAGCATCGTTCACGTAGGCATCGGTGACGAGCGCGTATTGATGATCGGATACGACGCGCGCGGTCGCGTCATAGCCGAAGAGATAATCCACCGTCGCGGCCAGTTCCGATGCGCCCTTGTAGCCGTGCCGCTTCACGCCGTCGATCCACTTCGGATTGACGACGCGCGAGCGCACCACGCGCGCGATCTCTTCATTCAGCGTGCGCACGCGTGGCGCGGCGGAATTGCTGTGATCGGCGTTGTACGCCTGCGGCTGCACGCCGGACAGGTAGCGCACGGCCGCGATCATGCCGCCCTGAAACTGGTGATAGTCGTTCGAATCGAGCAGGTCGTGCTCGCGGTTGTCCTGGTTGTGCAGCACGACGTCGAGGTTCGAGAGCCGCGCGCCGAAGCTCGCGCGCGCCTCCACGCCCTCGCCCGACTGCGAATACGCGTAACCGCCCGTGCTTTGATAGGCGGCGGACAGATCGGCGTCGGTCTGCCATTGCTTCGCGTCGATCAGTTCCTGCAGGCCCGCGCCATACGCGCCCGGCTTGGTGCTGAACACGCGCCAGCCCGCGCGCCGCCGCGCTTCCTTCGCTTCCACGCCGCGCGCGATCAGTTCGTCGCGCTCGCGCAGGATGCGCGCGCGGATCGGGTTGACATCGGCGGGTTCGTCATCGAGTTCGGCGACGGCCTGGACCGCGGCATCGAACAGATGCATGAGACTCGCGAACGCATCGCGGAAGAAGCCCGATACGCGCAGCGTCACGTCGATGCGCGGCCGGTTGAAAATCGAAATCGGCAGGATCTCGAAGTCGCTTACGCGATGACTGCCCGCCGCCCACTTCGGCCGAACACCGATCAGCGCGAATGCCTGCGCGATATCGTCGCCGCCGGTGCGCATCGTCGCCGTGCCCCACACTGAAAGCCCGATGGCGCGCGGATAGTCGCCGTGATCCTGCACATGACGCTCGACCAGTGCGTTCGCCGATTTGAGCCCGAGCGACCATGCTGCCTGCGTGGGCAGCGCGCGCGTATCGACCGAATAGAAGTTGCGGCCCGTGGGCAGCACGTCGGGCCTGCCGCGCGATGGCGAGCCGCTCGGTCCCGGCGGCACGAAGCGGCCTTCCAGGCCGCGCTTCAGCTGCGTGAGTTCCTGCGGGCCGCATGCGTCGAGCCTCGGAAGCACGTCGTCGCGCAGCCGTTCCAGCACGAGCGAGGCATGCGGCCCCGGCGCTGACGCATCATCGCCCGACAATAGTTGCATCGCTAACCATTCGAGACGCTCACGCGTATCGCCATGATGACGCCACGGCGCATCGCTCAATGCCTGAAGCGCTTGCGGACGCGGGCCGGTCCACGGTGCGGTCCAGTCGGCGTCGAGCGGATCGAAGGCGTCGCCCAGTTGCAGATCGCGCGCGATCGCCGTGATGAGGCTCGCGTTCGCGCCCTGCCCGTCGCCGACCGGAAAGCGGCCGAGCGCGAGCAGCGTGTCGCGGCGCTGCGCGCCTTGCGGCGAGACGCCGAATATATGCAGCCCGTCGCGGATCTGCGCTTCCTTCAGCTCGCAGAGGTAGGCATCGGCGCGCGTGAGCAATGCATCTTCGCCCGTGACATCGCGCGGCGCATCGAGGCCCAGCTCTTCATACAGCCGGTTTTCGACGATGTTCGCGAGGATCGACTTGCGCAACAGCTTCGCGCGGCGCGCATCGACCATCAGCGCTTCGTAGTATTCGTCCACCTGACGCTCGAGGTCCTGCAATGGCCCATAGTTCTCCGCGCGCGTGAGCGGCGGCATCAGATGATCGACGATGACAGCCTGCGCGCGACGCTTCGCCTGACTGCCCTCGCCCGGATCGTTCACGATGAACGGATAGAGATGCGGCATCGGCCCGAGAATCGCATCGGGCCAGCACGACGACGACAGCGCGACGCTCTTGCCCGGCAGCCATTCGAGATTGCCGTGCTTGCCGACATGCACGAGCGCGTCCGCCTGAAAGCGCAGGCGCAGCCAGAAATAGAACGCGAGATACGAATGCGGCGGCACGAGCTCGGCATCGTGATAGCTCGCGTAATCGTTGCGCTCGCGCGAACGCGACGGCTGAATGCCGATGAAAACTTCGCCGCAGCGAAAGCCGGCGATCATGAAGCGGCCGCGCCGGATCGTTGGGTCGTTTTCCGGCGCGCCCCAGGTCTTTTCCAGCGCGGCGCGCGCATCGGTGGGCAGGGTGCGATACGCATCGAGATATTCCTCGAGAGACAGGCTTTGCAGCGCCGGACGCAAGTCGCGCACGACGGGATCGTTCGTCACGCCTTCGGTCAGCGCGGCGATGAGCGCATCGCTGTGCGCAGGAATCTCGCCGACGCGATAACCCTCGCGCGCGAGCATCGAAAGAATGCTGATGACGGACGCGGGCGTATCGAGTCCCACGCCATTGCCGATGCGCCCCTCGCTCGCCGGATAGTTCGCGAGCACGAGCGCGATGCGCTTCTGCGCGTTGGGCGTCCGACGCAGGCTGCACCAGCGGCGGCTCAGTTCCGCGACGAAGCGCACGCGTTCTTTGTCGGCCTGATAGCGCACGACATCCACCTGCGTATGCTCGCAGTGATATGCGAGCCCCTTGAAGCTCACCGCGCGTGTGATGATGCGCCCGTCGACTTCGGGGAGCGCGACGTGCATCGCGACATCGCGCGAATTCAGGCCGTGATTGTCCTTCTGCCAGTCCTCGCGATTGCCGCTGCTCAGAATGACCTGCAGCACGGGCGCGTCGCCGGCCACTTCGAACGCTTCGCTCTCGCCGATCACGCCCGCCGCGAATGCCGTCGTGTTCAAGACGAGCGACGCGCGATGCCGTGCGCACAATCGCTCGACCACTTCGCGGCTCAGGCTTTCCTTGAGCGACGAAATGGCGATCGGCAGCGGATTCAGGCCTTGCTTTTCGAGCGCATCGATGAGCGCGTCGAACACGGCGGTGTTGCCCGATTGCAGATGCGCGCGATAGAACAGGATCGCGACGACCGGCGCGCCTTCGGTCCAGCGCGCCTGCCAGTCCTCGATGGCCGCGATCTCGCGCCCGGGATGATAGATCGCCACCGCAGGCAGCGGACTGGGCGGCTGCGGCTCGCGTCCGAAGCCGAACGCGCGATGCGCGATAGCACGCAGAAACTCTTCGGCATTGCGCGCGCCGCCTTCGCGCAGATAGCGCGACAGCTCGCGGCAGAACTCCGCATCCGCCGTACTCTTGGCCGTCAGGTTCGGGTCTTCGGTGAGATCGCCCGCGAACATCGCGAGCATCTGCTTCTCCTGCTTCGCCAGCGCGACGAGGCGCTCAATGCCGTAAGGCCAATACGATTCGCCGCCCAGATGATCGACGATCACGACCTTCGCGTGACGCAGCACATCCTCGATATAGAAGTCGACAGACGCGGGTTGGCGCAGGAACGCCTGATTCGCGAGCCGCACCTCGGGGAAGCCCGGCTCCAGACGCGGAAACACGCTCGCTAGCAGCGCGAGCGTCGTATCGGCGGAACTGAGCACGACGATCGGCGCGCTCGTCTGGTCGATGCGCATGACGCCCTGCGCGTCATCGACGAAGCCCCCCGGCGTCGTGCGGAGCAGATGCATGGCCTTTACGCCTGAACGGGTGTGCCGGCGAGTGCGCCGTCGAATGCGCGTTGCAGCGTATCGCGGTCCAGATCCTCGCCGATCAGCACGAAGCGGCTCTGCGTCTTCGCTTCATGCGCTTCCCAGCGGCGGTCGAAGTAGCTGTCGAAGCGCCGCCCCACGCCCTGCACGACGAGCCGCATCGCGGCGCCCGGCAATGCCGCGAAGCCCTTCACGCGATAGATGGTGTGATCCTCGACGAGCGCATGCAGGGCCGCGATGGCCTGCTCGCGCGATTCGACCTTGCCATGCACGACGACCGAATCGAACTCGTCGTGATGATGATCGGCATGGCCTTCGTCGTCGGGCGAGCCGTGATGGTTGTGCCGCAAGTGAATGGTCTCTTCCGATGCCGATTCGAGCCCGAGCAGCGTATGTACGTCGAGCGTGCCCATCTGCGCGGGCACGATCTTCACTTCGGGCGGAATCTCGGGGCGCACGAGCGCTTCGACCTTGTGCAGCGCTGCGTCGTCCATGAGATCGGTCTTGTTGACGATGACGAGATCCGCGCACGAAAGCTGGTCCTCGAACAATTCGTGCAGCGGCGATTCGTGATCGAGATTCGGATCGGCCTTGCGCTGCGCATCCACGGCGACGGGATTGGCCGCGAACTGCCCGCTCGCGGCGGCGGGACCATCGACCACGGTCACGACTGCATCGACGGTGAACGCATTCCTGATCGACGGCCAGTTGAATGCCTGCACGAGCGGCTTCGGCAATGCGAGCCCGGACGTTTCGATCAGCACGTGATCGATAATTTCGCGCCGCTCGAGAAGCTGCTCCATCACCGGATAGAACTCTTCCTGCACCGTGCAGCACAGGCAGCCGTTCGCGAGCTCATAGAGATTGCGGTCCTTCGATTCCGCTTCGTCATCGCAGCCGATGCCGCAACCCTTCAGGATCTCCCCGTCGATACCGAGCTCGCCGAACTCGTTGACGATCACCGCGATGCGCTTTCCTTGCGCATTGGACAGGATATGCCGCATCAGCGTGGTCTTGCCGCTGCCGAGAAAGCCGGTCACGACCGTGACGGGGATCTTGCGGGTTTGCATCGTAGCTCCGTGGCTATGGATGCGTGCGCTTTACGGCGCGATGCGCGAACGACGCGAATCGAGGGGAAAGCCACGCACGACTTCATGGATCATGGGCCGCGCCGCATCCCCGCGGCAGCGAACCCGTCGAATGTCTGGCCGGTATCCGGGCTGACGAAAACGCCGCTTTGCCTTCCCGCACATCGCAGTGGCCTGGAAGCGGCTTGCCGCGCACGCGATGCAGCATCGTGCGCGCGGCGATCGTTTACCGTTGCGGGGGCAGCGCAGGTTGACGTCCGTTCGATCGTGCGAAGAAACGCGCCCTGCTTCCCGTTTGACTGCGCGCGAGAGAACCCGCGCGCGAGCACCAAAACTGCGTGAAAGTCTAGGCCCGGCGGGGACGAGCGTCAAGAACGGGCGGCTTGCGCGAGGCCGTCGCTGTGCTATCGTTGGCTTGCACCGAACGCCGTTCAGCCTGGACCCATTCGCATCCGCATCGCCATGAAACCCGTCATCGCGCGTCATCGCGCATCGCTCGCATGAATGCGCCCGCCGGCACGCCGCTCGCGGTCGGCATCGGCTGCCGGCGCGGCACGAGCGCCGAGGCGATTGAACGCGCCTTACGCATCGCGCTCGGTGCGCGTCCGCTTGGCGATGTCGCGATCGTCGCGAGCATCGACGTCAAGCGGAACGAAGCGGGCTTGCTTGCGTTCTGCGAGCGTCATCGGCTGCCGCTGCGCTTCTTCAGCGCCGCTCAGATCGCGCGGGCGCCGCGCACCGCGACTTCGCGCCACGCGGCGAAGTATGTGCACGTCAGCGGGGTATGCGAGCCATGCGCGCTGCTCGCGGGCAGCGCGGAGGCACTCATTGCGCCAAAGACGATCGATGGCGATGTAACCGTCGCGATCGCCGCGGCGCGCGAACCCGTCTCGGACGAGACTTGACGACCGGCTCTTCGCAGCTTGCGAGCGGCTTCGCGAAGAGCGCCTTGAACTTGTCGCGGCAAAGCCAGGCGAGCGTGGCGGGCGCCACGACTTCGAGATACAGGTAAAGGGCGTCCATTTCTTGGCTCCTGAAGTGAAGGATTGCGCTGTCTCCCCGCGAGAAACGCGTCGGAATGACGCTCCCTTGCCGTTTGCCCGAGTCGGCCGTTCACTGCGCGCGCGAGGCGATCTCAGCGACCACAGGCACGTGAACAGCGCGGCGTAGAACACGAGCGACACGAGCGCGGACGCGCCCACGACACTCAGGGCGAACACGCGGCTCATCGAGTTGGCGTAGTCCATCGCGATTCTCCGTTCGTTGTGGTGGAATTCATCATGCGTGGCGACAGTTAGCGCAGTGTTAGCGCGGGAATGCGGCGCCACCTGAGTTACGATACGGGCCTTGCGCATTTATCCCGATGCCGCCCGGCATCCCGATCCCGTCCACCTTGGAGATCATGTGAAAACCGATACCGAAGCGCACCTGCGCATGACCCAGCGGCGCAAGGAAGACCACGAGAAGAAGCAGGCCGCGGCGGATCACGAGAAAGGTCTGCTGATCGTGAACACCGGCAACGGCAAGGGCAAGACCACGGCCGCGTTCGGCATGGCCGTGCGGGTGCTGGGCCATGGCATGAGGCTCGGCGTCGTGCAGTTCATCAAGGGTGCGCTGCATACGTCCGAGCGCGATTTTCTCGGCGCGATCGCCCATTGCGATTTCGTCACGATGGGCGATGGCTACACCTGGAACACGCAGAACCGCGAAGCCGACATGGCCACCGCGCGCCGCGGCTGGAACGAGGCGCGGCGCATGATCGAGAGCGGCGAGTATCAGATGGTCGTGCTCGACGAGCTGAACACCGTGCTCAAGTATGAATATCTCCCGCTCGACGAAGTGCTCGAGGTCCTGAAGGCGCGGCCCGCGATGCTGCATGTCGTGGTGACGGGACGCCATGCGCCCGATGCGCTCGTCGAACTCGCCGATCTCGTCACGGAAATGCGGCTCGTGAAGCATCCGTATCGCGAGCAGGGCGTGAAGGCGCAACGCGGCGTCGAGTTCTGAGCGCGATGCCAGACTGTCCCGCTCTTTTCATCGGCGCAAGCGCGTCGCATCAAGGCAAGACCACGGTGACCGCTGCGCTCGCGCGCCATCACGCGCGCCGCGGCCTGAACGTGCGCGTCTTCAAGACTGGTCCGGATTTTCTCGATCCGATGATCCTCGAGCGCGCGTGCGGCGCGCCCGTGCATTCGCTGCATCTCTCTATGGTCGGGCTCGATGCATGCCGCGCGCTGCTCGCACAGGCCGCGCGCGAGGCCGATCTCATTCTCATCGAAGGCGTGATGGGCCTCTTCGACGGCACGCCCAGCAGCGCCGATCTCGCCGCGGCATTCAAGGTGCCCGTGCTCGCCGTGATCGGCGCACACGGCATGGCGCAGACGTTCGGCGCGATCGCGTTCGGGCTCGCGCGCTATCGCGAGGACGTGCCGTTTCATGGCGTGCTCGCGAATCGCGTCGCATCGGCGCGTCATGTGCAGATGTTGTCCGAGACCATTCCCGAGGGTCTGCGCTATTGCGGGCATCTGTCGAATGCGGACGATATCGCGTTGCCCGAACGGCACCTCGGTCTCACGCAGCCGGGCGAGATCGCGGGCCTCGATGCTCGGCTCGACCGTGCCGCCGATGCCATCGCGCAGACCACGCTGGCCGAGCTGCCGCCACCCGTTCATTTCGATGACGCGACGCTGCCCGCACCGCCGCGTCTTCTCGATGGCATGCATATCGCCATCGCGCGCGATGCCGCGTTTTTGTTCGTCTATCCGGCGAACGTCGATCTGCTCATTGCAATGGGCACGACCATCAGCACGTTCGCGCCGCTCGCCGACGAGCCCGTACCCGACGATGCCGATGCGCTCTATCTTCCCGGCGGCTATCCCGAGCTGCACGCGGCCACGCTCGCCGCGAATGCGCGCGCGCGCGCGTCGATTGCGGAGCATGTCGCGCGTGGGAAAGCCGTCGTCGCGGAATGCGGCGGCATGCTGTATCTCGTCGATACACTCACGGACATCGAAGGCAAGCGGCACGCGATGCTCGGCATCCTGCCCGGCGATGCCTCGATGCAACGCAAGCTGTCGCGCCTCGCGATGCAGCGCGTCGACACGCCACGCGGTACGATGATGGGCCACACGTTCCACTACTCGACGCTCGCGACGCCGATGCAGCCCGTGCTCAAAGCCGCCCATGCCACGACCGGCACTGAAGGCGAAGCGATCTATCGACACGGCTCGATCACGGCCACCTACATGCACGCTTACTGGCCATCGAATCCGGCCGCAGCGGCCGCGCTTTTTCGCGGCGAATCCCTATGACGACGCAAGACCATCTCGCCTTTACCATCGAACGCGCGAAAGCGCAGAACCCGATCAGCTCGCCGTGCACGGACGTGTGCAAGCTCGATTCGGCAACGGACCTGTGTCTCGGATGCTACAGAAGCCGCGAAGAAATCAAGATGTTCCGCTCACTGGACGATGCGGCGAAACTCTCGCTCTTCGACGAACTGCTCGCGCGTCGCGCCGCCACAGCACCAAGAAAAGACCCATGCGCCTGACGGAACGTGGGTCATGTCATCGACGTGACGAGCAAGGCGTTCAGGCCGCAGCCATGCTCCTGAGCGCCGGCCGCTCCAGCTCGCGAGCGGCGAGCGCGCCGAACACGAGGCCGAGCGTCGTCCAGATCAGCGCCTGAATGCCGATCGCGGCCAGCCTGAAATTCCACAGCAGCGAAGCCGAGAAATCGGCGGGCACTTCGTCGACAGCCGGCAGCGCGACCTGCGCGATCACGATGACGACGATATACGCGGCCCCGGCGATGAGCGTTGCGTTCCACGCGCCGTGCCGCGCCTGCATGCGCCGCTGCAGACGCACGGCGAACACGGCAGCCGCGATCGAAATCGCCACCATGCCGAAAAAGATCGCGGTGCGCGGGCCGATGGTCTCCGGATTGCCGACTGCGGGCGGATTCGGCGGGTACTTGAGGAATGGCACGATGGCCACGCTCACGAAGCCGAACAGCGCCAGAAGCGCCGACGTGCCACGCGCGTGCAGCGCGCCGAGCCGTCCGTAGGCAAATGCGAAAACGAGCGAGAACAAGCCGCCCAAGGCCGTGCCGAACGCTGCGACGCCCGTCAGCAGACCGAGGCCCGCCTGGGTATCACGGGAAACGAGCTCTGCGTCGCCGTGATCGTGCGAATGTGCCGCGTTCGCCAACGCATCCGCATGTTCATGTGCGGCCTCGGCATGCTCGTGCTGCTCCTCGAACGCGATGGCCCGCGCCACCGACGGTCCGCCGAACCCGCGCGCGAACGCGAAGCCGATCAGGCCCGCGACCAGGCCCGCGATCATGCCGCGTATCAGCAAGCTGCGAATCATGCCCCGTCCTCAGTGGCAAGGAAAGCCGAGCAGATGCCGGCCGTCGTGGACGAATTCGTGGACGACCGTGCCCGAGAAGATCGACGTTGCGCCTTGCTCCGTGCCGACGAAATAAATCGCGATCAGCAGAATCAGTCCGATGAAGATGGCCCAGGGCAGGACTTCGCGCACCGGAATGGGCACGGGTGCGTCGAGCGACGGCGAAACCGGCGATGAAAAGACCGGCGCGTTGGAAGCATTCATGGTGGTTCTCCAAGGGAAAAGCGCGTCCCGATTGACGAGGAGCATGCAGCGGGGTCTGACTCGCGACGCAGCGCATGGGCTGCCAGCCGCTCACAGTGGCGCGACTGTGCCGGGTTTCCACCGGCTTCCTCGCACTGCAGGCTTGCCATTCTATGACGATTGCCGGCAAAGTAAAACGATCTCGACGGCGCCACCGACTCCCTTGGAACTCATACTGCTGTGCCATGCCGCCACGCGCGCGCTGAAAACCGGCTGCTTTCCCACCGCCGACGACCCTGCCGAACCCGATGCGCTCGCAGCCGTTCAAGCTCATGCCGGCGACTCGACGCGCGTTATCGCGAGCCCGGCGCGCGTCGCGCGCGAGACGGTGGCGTGCATGGCGCAGGCATTCGACATCGATCCCGCCTTCGATGACATTGACTACGGCCGCTGGAGCGGTCATTCGATTCGCGAGATCGGCGAAAAGGAGCCGGAGAACATCGCGACGTGGCTCGCGGGCCCGGGCCCGTACTCGCAGCCGCATGGCGGCGAAAGCGTCGCGGTGTTCGCAGCGCGCGTGATCGACGGCATCGCGCGCATCGAACGAGAGGTGACACGCCGGCGGTGCATCGTCGTCACGCATGCAATCGTCGTCAAGGCGGCCGTGGCGCATGCCCTCGGCAAGCCGCTATCGTCGATCTACGCGATGAATTTCGCGCCGCTCTCGGCCACGGTGCTCCAACGGCCATCCGCCGCGCATGCTTGGGCGGTCGAGCTGCCGCATGCGTTGGAAGCTTACAGATCGCTCAAAGCGGGCAGCGTAGCATGCGCGACCCCGCTTTCCCATCCATTCATTCAGGAGGCTCAGATGGCGCACTACTACGCACTACTATGTAGGTAGGCGGATTCGTCGTACCCGTGCCGCTCGACAAGGTCGAGGCGTACCGGGCAATGGCCGAAGCGGCCGGCAAGATCTGGCTGGAACACGGCGCGCTGCAGTTCGTGGAGACCATCGCCGACGATGTGAAGCCCGGCAAGCTCACGTCGTTTCCGCAGAGCGTGCAGCAGAAGGAAGGCGAGACCGTCGCGTTCTCGTATATCGTCTACGAGTCGCGCGAGCAGCGCGACAGGGTCAACGCGAAGGTGATGGAAGACCCGCGCCTCAAGTCGATGATGGAGTCCGGCGAGCCTCCCTTCGATCCGCAGCGCATGTTCTTCGGCGGGTTCCGGACGATAGTCGAACTCTCACGAGACTGATATTTTTCTGCTTTTTGACTGCACTCGCCGCGAAGGAAACGCATCCACATGTATATCGCCATGAACCGCTTCAGGATCGTCCCCGGCGCCGATGCCGACTTCGAACGCCTCTGGACCAGCCGGGACACCTATCTCAAGGACGTGCCGGGCTTCGTCGAGTTTCATCTGCTCAAAGGGCCGGCGAAGGAAGACCACGTCCTCTATTCGAGCCACACGATCTGGGCGAACCGCGAAGCGTTCGAGGACTGGACGCGCTCGGACGCGTTTCGCGCCGCGCATCACAACGCGGGCGGCGAGACACGCCAGCTCTACCTCGGTCATCCCGAGTTCGAGGGCTTCGAGGTGATTCAGACCGTCAAATGAACCGAAGCGAACGGTCGGGCGATTCGCCGCGAGGGCCCACTGGAACACGCGCGTTTTACACACGTGTGAAAAAACGCGCTTCGCCGTTGTGGTCTTTTCAGGCCTTCGCGCCGCGCGCCATGCGCTGCAGTGTCGACGAGTCGATGGCTGCGGCACAGATGCGCACTGCTTCGGTCAGCGTGCGGGGGCGGCCCGCGCCGAACTGCGATTCGAGCATGGCCACGGCCCTCATACGCTCGTCGTTCCCGAGCGTCTCACCGGTGGCCAGCTCCAGCACCGAGATGAAGTAAGCCGCGGGCGGCGCGGCGGTCGCGTGCGGAGTCATCCGCCGGCCTCCGTCCGCTGTGCCGCCGGCGCCTTCGTGTCCGTCCTCGTGCGCCGGAATCCACGGGTGCCACTTGCTGTCGTATCGACTTTTCATGGGTCAGTTCGCTGGCTGAGTTGCGGCGGCGCTCCCTCGCGCCGGTCGTCATTGAAATACTGTCAGCAAGTCCCGTTCCAACGCTCGCGCGCCTGTCCTGCTTAGTGCTACGCCCAGCTTTCGTCCGACAAAAGCGCACGCGCCACGCCGCACGCCGCGAGATCCCACGCCGCACAGCCCACCGACTTGAACAGCACGGGACGCGCCGCATCGACGGCTTGTCCGGGGGCGGCAAGTGCCTCGGCGAGCGCATGCACGACGCTCCAGTCGACGGCCGCGAGAATGAAATCGCCGGCCTCGTGGCGCGCACCCGCGAGATCGTCCACATAGAGTTCGCTCGCGTGCACGGTCTCTGCGGCGATCTCGGCGGCATCGGCCGTGAACGCACCCACGCCGATCACGAGGCGACCCGCGCGCGCCGGCATCGTATAGACAGGGGTCTTGCTGGTCGTCGCGGCGATGACGACATCGATCGAATCGGGAATCGCAGCCTGTTCCAAGGCGGACAGGTTGTTCGATATCGACGCATGTGAGACACAAAAGCCGCGCCCGCCCGGGACGCGAGCCCTGCACGACGATGCGCGCATCGGGATAGACGGCCGCGAGCGCTTCGACGTGATACACCGCCTGCCTGCCCGTGCCGATCACCAGCACCTCGCGGGGCGCGCCGCCGTGCAGCGCGCGGATCGCGAGCATCGACACGGCCGCAGTGCGCCGCCCAGTCACGGTCGGGCCGTCGAGCATGAATTGCGGCACGCCGGTCACGGCATCGTATGCAGTGACCTGGCCGTGAATCGTCGGCAGACCGAGCGCGCCGTTGCCCGCGCAGACATTGACGAGCTTGTGCATCGCGAGATCGGCGGCGCTCGCGGGCATCGACAGCATCACGCCGCCCTCGATGGGCACGGCTATGCGCTCCGGACTCACGATGCGCCCGGCCGCGTAGTCGAGCATCGTCACGGCGAGCGTGTCCACGAGCCGGTCATAAGGCACGAGGCGCACCGTGCGGGTTTCGTCGAAACTCTGGAGAGCGCGGGGGTGTCGGTCATCGTGTTCTCGCTCGGATTTGAGAGTGGGGGAAAATGCCGTGGGTATGCCATTGAAGTGCCGGAACATTCTAACGGTGCCAGCGTGCGCATCATAAAGCGCAGCTTGTCGGCCGTGCGCCGCTCTCTACAATGAATGATCGTTTGTCTCGATGCCGATGTCATATGACCGCCACCGAAAACGGTCACAATCGGCCGACCCGCGCCACGACGCGTCATACGACGGCGACACCCAAAGAACGCCCACGGAGCCCTTCATGAACCCGACGGATACGACGGACAAGCAGCGCCGTTTCCATGCCGACATCATCGACAGCTACGACGAAGAGTTCGAGATGGAGGTCGACGACCGCTTCCTGGATGGCGAGTCGACCTTCTCGGAGGAAGAGCATCTGCTGCGCAAGACCTACTTCCGCGAGCTGTTTCGCCTGCAGGGCGAGCTCGTGAAGCTGCAGAACTGGGTCGTGCATGCGGGGCACCGGCTCGTCGTGATCTTCGAAGGCCGCGACGCCGCCGGCAAGGGCGGCGCGATCAAGCGCATCACGCAGCGGCTCAATCCCCGCGTGTGCCGCGTTGCCGCCCTGCCGGCGCTGAACAACCGCGAGCGCACGCAGTGGTATTTCCAGCGTTACGTCTCGCATCTGCCTGCAGCCGGCGAGATCGTGCTGTTCGATCGCAGCTGGTACAACCGTGCGGGCGTCGAGTGCGTGATGCACTTCTGCACCGACGAAGAGTATGAGGAGTTCTTCCGCTCAGTCCCCGAGTTCGAGAAGATGCTGGTGTGCAGCGGCATCCAGATCATCAAGTACTGGTTCTTCATCACCGACGACGAACAGGAAGTGCGCTTCCAGGCGCGTATCCAGGATCCACTCAAGCAGTGGAAGCTGGGCTCGATGGACCTGGAGAGCCGCCGCCGCTGGGAAGCGTACACGGCGGCGAAGGAAGCGATGCTCGCGCGCACGCATATTCCGGAAGCGCCCTGGTGGGTCGTGCACGCGGTCGACAAGAAGCGTGCGCGCCTGAACTGCATCCATCACCTGCTGGGCCAGGTGCCGTATCACGACGTCGAACATCAGCCGATCAAACTACCCGATCGCGTGTTCAATCCCGATTATCTGCGTTAGCCGGTGCCTAATGAGATGTACGTTCCCGAAGTGTATTGAGGACCGATGGCTCGCGCCGGTTCAGCAGCAGTGGTTGCAGGGGATGTGCTTGACCATCTCGTTGCCGCGCTGGCGTGCCACCGCATGGCGCAGCACGAAGTGATACGCGTGCTGCGATTCCTTGAGCATCATCACGAACATCACCTGCGCGAGATTGAAGTCGAGCGTGACCATCAGGCGCATCAACAGCAGCAGTGGCAGCACCACCGCCGGCTGATACAGTTGTCTTGCGATCAGGTCTTTCATCATCGGCTCCTTATCCCATGACTGGAATTTTATGGATCGGAGCCTCGCGGATAAACGCCCCGCAGGTGAAGACATATGTTCCGAGAGACGAACAATCGGCTTCGTCTTTTGCGCGCTTCTTCTCAGCGAGCGCTTGAAGAAATGGCCCTGTACGAAGCAGGGCCATGTTCACGTCACTTCTGCGCGAGACTCGGCTCGGGCACCGGCGTGGGCTTCGCATCGCCCCAGCCGCCGCCCAGCGTGCGTATCAGGTTCACCGTCGATACCGCCTGCGCGCCCTGCAACTGCGCCGAGGCGCGCTGCGCCTGCAGCACCGTGCGCTCCGCATCGATCACGTCGAGATAGTTCACCGCGCCCTCGGTGTACTGCGTGCGCGAGAGCTGAGCGGCGCGCACCGACGCCTTGACGGCATCGTCCTGCGTCGCTGTCTGGTCTTCGAGGATGCGCAGGTCGGAGAGGTTGTCCTCCACTTCCCGGAACGCGACCAGGACCTGCTGCCGATAATTCGCGACGTCCTCTTCATATATCGCGCGAGCGTTCGCCAGATTGCCCTTGCGACGACCACCATCGAAGATCGGGATATTCAGCGCCGTGCGAGCGAACGGGCCGAGCAGGAAGGTGCGGCTCGACCACTTAAAGAGATCGCCGAGCGTCGCCGATTCGAAACCGCCCGAGCCCGTCAGCGTCAGCGACGGGAAGAACGCAGCCTTCGCCACGCCGATGCGCGCATTCGCGGCCGCCATCGCACGCTCGGCCACCGCGATGTCCGGGCGACGTTCGAGCAGCGCCGAAGGCAGCCCCGGCGGCACGCGGATCGTGACCGGCTTGAGCGGATTCGCGGCCATCGTGAACTCGGCGGGCGTCTTGCCGAGCAGCACCGCGAGGCTATGCTCCGATGCGGCGCGCAAGCGCTGCACCGTCATCGCATCCGAGCGTGCCGTCGCCAGCTCGGACTTCGCGCGCGCCACGTCAAGCTCGCTGATATCGCCTTCGGCGAAGCGCTTCTGCACGAGCTTCAGCGCTTCCTCGCGCAACTGCACTGTGCGCGTGAAGACATCGGCTTCCACATCCAGCTCGCGCAGATTGAAGTAGTTCTGCGCGACATCCGCCTGCAGCGCGAGCTGCACCGAGCGGAACAGCGCCTCGCTCTGCTGCGTGTCGGCGTTGGCGGCCTTGACCGAATCGGACACGCGGCCGAACAGATCCACTTCATACGACACACTCGCCTGCGCGCGCCACAGCGTTTGCGCCGGCACGTTGGCATCCGGCGGCAGCAGCTGCGATGCGGGCGAAAGCTTCTCGCGCGTCGGGCCGAAGCCCGCGTCGAGCGTCGGGAACAGCCCCGCACGCGCCGTCTGGTTAATGCCGCGCGCCTCCTTCACGCGCGCGCCGCCGCTCTCAGGTTCTGGTTCGCGTCCTGCGCCTGCTTTTCCAGATCGTTGAGCGTGGCGTCGCCGAAGATCGTCCACCATTCGCCGCGCAGCATCTCTTCGGAGGGCTGCGCGGTTTTCCACGTGCCCGCTTCCGACGCATCGAGCGTCTTTTGCGGCGTTTCCTTGTACGCGGACGGCTCATCGACACCGGGCTTCTCGTAAGTAGGCGCGAGCGAGCAGCCCGCGACCACCAGCAAGGCCGTCATCAAGCCAGGCAAACCCAACCATCGTTTCATATGCAACTTGTTCATCATTTGCCTCATTGCGCCTCGTAGGAGGCACCGATACCGCGCATCTGCGGATGCGAGCCGTGCTTGTCCGTCACGTGCTCCGTGCGGGAGAGCTTGCGCAGGATCACGTAGAACACGGGCGTAAACATCAGGCCGAAGAGCGTCGCGCCCAGCATGCCGAAGAACATCGCGACGCCCATTGCATGACGCATTTCCGAACCCGCGCCCGTCGACAGCACGAGCGGCACCACACCCATGATGAAGGCGATCGACGTCATCAGGATCGGGCGCAGACGCAGGCGGCTCGCTTCGATCGCGGCCTGCACGATGGAACGTCCCTGCATCTCCACCTCGCGTGCGAACTCGACGATCAGAATCGCGTTCTTCGCCGACAGCCCCACGAGCACCATCAAGCCGATCTGCGTGAAGATGTTGTTGTCGCCACCGGTGAGCCATACGCCGACCAGCGCGGACAGAATGCTTATCGGCACGATCAGGATCACCGCGAGCGGCAGCGTCAGGCTTTCATACAGCGCGGCGAGCACGAGGAACACGAGGAGCACGCTGATCGGGAACACCCACAGTGCGGCATTCCCTGCGGGGATCTGCTGATACGTGAGATCGGTCCATTCGAACTTGATCCCGCGCGGCAGCACTTCCGCCGCGATGCGTTCCGCCGCTGCCTGCGCCTGCCCCGACGAGTAGCCCGGAGCCGGGCCGCCGTTGATGTCGGCCGCCGTGTAGCCGTTGTAGCGCACCACCATTTCCGGATCGTAGGTCGGCGTCACCTTCACGAGCGACGACAAGGGCACCATGTCGCCGTTCGCGTTGCGCGTCTTCAGCAGGCCAATGTCTTCCGGATTCGCGCGGAACGGAGCATCCGCCTGCACGCGCACCTGATACACGTGTCCGAAGCGATTGAAGTCGTTCACATAGAGGGAGCCGAGATAGACCTGCATCGTGTCGAACACGTCCGTCACGGAGATGCCCAGTTGCTTGGCCTTCACGCGGTCCAGATCGACGTTGAGCTGCGGCACGTTGATCTGATAGCTCGAGAACGTCGGACCGAGCTCGGGCGTCTGCGAGGCGCGCTTGATGAACGCCTGAGTCGCGTCGGCGAGCGCCGCGTAGCCGAGCGCGCCGCGATCCTCCAGCTGTATCTTGAAGCCGCCGAGCGTGCCGAGGCCGAGAACCGGCGGCGGTGGGAACACGGCGATGAACGATCCCTTGATGCCCGCATACTTCTGGTTGAGCGCCCCCGCGATGGCATTGGCCGACAGCGCCTTGTCGTGCACGCGCTCCTTGAAGGGCTTCAGCGTGACGAACACGATGCCCGCGCTCGACGAGTTGGTGAAGCCGTTCACCGAAAGGCCCGGGAATTTCACCGCGCTTTCCACCCCCGGCTGCTTCAGCGCAATTTCCGACATCTGACGGATCACGCCTTCGGTACGGTCGAGCGATGCGCCGTTCGGCAATTGCGCGAAGCTGATCAGATACTCCTTGTCCTGCGCGGGCACGAAGCCGCCCGGCACGATCTTGCCCATCATCACGGCGCCGGCGAGCAGCACGGCGTACAGGCCCATCATGATCGCCTTGCGGCCGATCACGCCCTTTACGCCCTTGCCATATGCATCCGAACCGCGATGGAAGACCTTGTTGAAGACGTGGAAGAAGCCGCCGAACACGCGATCCATGCCACGCGTGAGCCAGTCCTTCGGTTCGTCATGCCCTTTCAGCAGCAGCGCGGCGAGTGCCGGCGACAGCGTCAGCGAGTTGAATGCGGAGATCACCGTCGAGATGGCGATGGTCATCGCGAACTGCTTGTAGAACTAGCCCGTGAGACCCGACATGAACGCGAGCGGCACGAACACGGCGACCAGCGTCAGCGCAATTGCGATGATGGGCCCGCTCACCTCGCGCATCGCCTGATACGTGGCCTCTCTTGCCGATAAACCCGACTCGATGTTGCGCTCAACGTTCTCGACGACCACGATCGCATCGTCTACGACGATACCGATCGCGAGCACCATCCCGAACAACGACAATGCATTGATCGAGAACCCGAACGCAAGCAGCAGCGAGAAGGTACCGACGATCGACACCGGCACCGCGAGCAACGGAATGATCGACGCGCGCCACGTCTGCAGGAACACGATCACGACGAGCACCACGAGCGCGATCGCTTCGGCGAGCGTGTGGATCACGGCTTCGATACTGGAACGCACGAACTGCGTCGGGTCATAGACGATCTGGTATTCCAGGCCCGCCGGCCATGTCCGCCTTCAGCTCCTTCATCGTCTTGCGGACCTGATCGGAGATCTGCAGCGAGTTCGCGCCCGGCTGCTGATTGATTGCGATTGCAACTGCCGACTTGTTGTCGAGCAAGGAGCGCAGGCCATATTCCGATGCAGCCAGTTCGACACGAGCGACATCGCCCAGATGCGTCACCGCGCCATCGGGCGAAGTCTTCAGCACGATGTCGCGGAACTCCGACTCGTTCTGCAGGCGGCCACGCGCGTTCACGTTCAGTTGCAGCGGCACGTTCGGCAGCGTCGGCGAACCGCCGATCACACCCGCCGCGACCTGCACGTTCTGCTCGCGGATCGCGTTGACCACGTCCGTCGCGGTCATGCCGCGCTGCGCGACCTTCTGCGGATCGAGCCACACGCGCATGGAGTAATCGCCGGAGCCCCAGAGCTGCACCTCGCCCACGCCCGCGATGCGCTCGAGCCGGTCCTTCACGTTGATCAGCGCGTAGTTGCGCAGATACGTCATGTCATAACGGCCGTTGGGCGAGTTCAGGTGCACGACCATCGTCAACGTCGGCGAGGACTTGATGGTCGTCACGCCCAGGCGCTGCACGTCCTGCGGCAAGCGCGGCAGTGCCTGGTTCACGCGGTTCTGTACGAGCTGCGTGTTCTTGTCGGGATCGGTGCCGAGCTTGAACGTGACCGTGGTGGTGAGATTGCCGTCGCTGTTCGCCTGCGACTGCATGTAGAGCATGTCCTCTACGCCGTTGATCTGCTCTTCCAGCGGTGAAGCCACGGTTTCCGCGATCACCTTCGGGTTTGCGCCGGGATACTGCGCATGCACCACCACCGAAGGCGGCACGACTTCCGGATACTCGGAGATCGGCAGCCTGAACATCGCGATGATGCCCGCCAGCAGCACGACCACCGATAGCACGCCCGCAAAGATCGGGCGATCGATGAAGAATTTGGAAATGTTCATGACGAGTTCTGTCTGTTGCGGATGACGCGCATTACTGCGCCGATGCCGTCTTCACGGCGGGCGCATCGTCACCGCTGTTCATCGCGACGTTGTTGGCCTTGACCACATCGTTCGGACGCACGCGCTGCAAGCCGTTCACGACGATGCGCTCGCCCGGCTGCAGACCCTTCGAGATCACGCGCAGGCCCTCATGCGTCTGACCGAGCGTGACTTCGCGATACTGCACGCGGTTGTCCCTATCGACGACCATGACGTACTTCTTGTCCTGATCGGTGCCGATAGCTGCGTCCTCGACGAGCACGGCGGCATGCGGCTGGCCGCCGCCCACCTTCACGCGCGCATAGAGACCCGGCACCAGCGAGCCATCCGGATTGTGAAGCGCGCGCGCACGCGGATGGTGCCGGAGGTCGTGTCGAGGCGGTTGTCGACGGAATCGACGACGCCGTCGCGCGAATAGCTTTCCTCGTTCGCGAGACCGAGCGACACCGGCACGCTGCTGCCCGCGTCGCGGCCGAGATAGCGCAGATACGTCTGTTCATCGACATCGAACGATGCATAGATCGGCGAGACCGACACGAACGTCGTCAGCAGAGGCGCGTTCGCGCCCGTCGACACGATGTTGCCCACCGTGAGCTCGGCGCGCGACACGCGGCCCGAGACCGGCGCCGTGATATGCGTGTAGGCGAGATTGATCTTCGCGGCTTCGAGCGCAGCCTGCGCGGCCTTCAGGTTGGCGACGGCCTCGCGCGCGGCGTTCTGTTTCTCGTCGTAGTCGCGCTTGGCAATTGCGTTGTCCGCGAGCAGGCGTTCGGCGCGCGCCGCATCGGTCGACGTGTAGCCGTTGCGCGCCTGCGCCGCCACGAGCTGCGCCTGCGCGCGGTCCACTTCGGCTTCGTAGGGACGCGGGTCGATCGTGAAGAGCGGATCGCCCTTCTTCACGAGCTGGCCGTCCTTGAAATGCACGGCGACGATCGTCCCCGGTACGAGCGGACGAATGTCCACGTGATCGACCGCTTCGAGTCTGCCCGAATAGCTTTGCCAGTCCGTGATGGTCTTCGCGACCACCGTGGCCACGTCGACTTCGGTGGCGGTCGGGCTGTGCGCCGCGGCTTTGGCTTCATTCATTGCCGCATCGCCGTGGCCGCGCCACGCGGTATAGCCGCCCGCGCCGGCGATGATCAGCGTCGCGCCCAGCGCGGCGTAGATGCGTTTGCGTGTGAAGAACATGGTGAGAGGCTCCGGTTACGTTGAGATTGTTGTTGTGTGATGCGTGATTTGCGTGCCGTTTGTTGCGCTCGCTTCTTGTGCGCATTTCCCGCGCTTACTTCGCACGCGCGAGCCGCTTTCTGAAAAACGCGACGACATCGGCGAGCGCATCCGGGTGGGCCGCGAGCGCCTGATGCGACGTCCTGCAATGGCGCGTGACCTCGGTCGGCACGCCTGCCGCGATCAGTTCGCCCGCGTACTTCTCCGCCTCGATATGCAGCAGATCGTGCTTTGCGCTGGCGATCATCGCGGGCGGCAGGCCCTGAAGACGGCGCGATTCGAGCGGCGCGGCATACGGATGCAGCCGCTGCGAAGCATTCGGCAGATACGCGCGATACCACTGCGCGCACTCGCACGCCTCGAAATCCGGGCACAGCACTTTGCGTTCGTCCGCGAGGCGCGTCATGCTCGGATCGAGCAGCGGCGCGAGCAAGGCTTGCGCGGACATGCGAATATCTCCGCGATCGCGCGCAATCGCGGCGACGCAAGTCGCGAGATTGCCGCCCGCGTCATGCCCCGCGACGCCGATGCGCAGCGGATCGGCACGTTGCCCGCGCGCATGCGCGACCGCCCATTGCGCCGCGCGATAACCGTCCTCGGGCGCCGCGGGAAACGGAAACGCGGGCGCGAGCGAATAGCCGACCGAGATCACCCAAGCTGCGGTATCGCGGGCGATCGCCGCGGCGGCCGTATCGGCGTCGTCGAGTCCGCCGCGAATAAAACCGCCGCCGTGGAAGTAAAGAACGATGGGCAGGATCGTGCCGTCCGAGGCGGAACGGTAGCTGCGCAAGGTAATGGGTTGCGCGTGTCCCGTGATGCGCACATCCTCGATGCACAGCCGGAGCAATCGTCAAGACTGGTGTACGCAGGTCGGACGGCGTGATCAGGCGGCCAGCGATTGAGGAGCCGGTGTGCTTTCAATCACCGGGGTTCCGTCCTTGAAGGGGATACCCTTCAGAAGCGCCTCGATCTTCTCTGCGCCGCGGATTTTCCTCCATGACTTCTCAGCGGCTTCAATCAGCTTGAACGCCATCGCGAGGAAGGTCGCGCGCGACAGGCAGTTACGTGTGCGGCTTGTGCGATGGCGCACCGTCGCGAACGTCGATTCAATCGGATTCGTGGTCCGCACGTGCTGCCAGTGTTCGGCAGGGAAGTCGTAGAATGCGAGCAGTTCGTCTCGGTCCTTCGTG
>LFJH01000008.1 GCA_001189335.2 Candidatus Paraburkholderia schumanniana | reverse complement strand
CGGGCCGCAGGCCCGTGCGCAACGCCCAAGTGGGCAAGAAATGCAGGCGCAAAGCTTTACTCACGATGCCCCCGCCTCTGTTTGCGACCGAATCGATGAATACAACGGCTTGTTCAGCGTTGCCTTAGATTGGGTCGATGCGCGCAACTCTCAAGCCCCGATGCGCCTCATGCTTCTGGCGCGCGCGTTTCGCGGCGCTGCGGCGGCAACGGGATGAACTCGGTTTCGCCGGGCACGTGTCCCATGCGCTGCTCGCACCACGCGGTCTTGGCCGCTTCGATCTTCTCGCGCGTACTCGACACGAAGTTCCACTCGATGAAGCGCGCACCGTCGAGCGGCGCGCCGCCCAGCAGCATCGCGACGGCGCCGTGCGCGCTCGCGAGCCGCACGTCGGCGCCCGGCGCGAGCACCGCCATCTGCTGTTCGGGCAGGGGCTCGCCGTCGATGCTCAGATCGTCGCTCACGAGATAGATGCCGCGCTCCTTGTGCTCGGTGTCGAGCGTGATCGCGCTGGCGGACGCGAACTGCGCGGCGACATAGAGCGTCGGCGAGAACGTGCGCGTGGGGGCTTTCGCGCCGAACGCGGTGCCCGCGATCACGCGCAGTGTGACGCCATCGCGCTCTATCTGCGGCAAGGCGGCCGCCGCGTGGTGCTCGAACGCGGGCTCGATGTCCTCGCTCGCCACCGGCAGCGCGACCCAGGTCTGGATGCCGTGCATCGCGTGGCCGCTCGCGCGCTCTTCATCGGGCGTGCGTTCCGAATGGACGATGCCGCGGCCCGCGGTCATCCAGTTCACGTCGCCCGGAACGATCTTCTGCACCGAGCCGACGCTGTCCCGATGCATGATCGCGTCTTCGAACAGATAGGTGACCGTCGCGAGCCCGATATGCGGATGCGGACGCACGTCGAGGCCCTGGTCGGGCACGAGGGTTGCGAGACCGATGTGATCGAAAAAGATGAAGGGTCCAACCGTGCGCGCGGCGAGCGCGGGCAGTACCCGCCGCACCATGAGGACGCCGACGTCGTGTTCGTGAGGCTTGAGCAAGGTGCGGATCATCGTCGATGACATGGGCGGATTCCGGAAGGAGTTCGGGCGCCGGAATGGCGCTCGTGGAACCGTCGATTCTAACCGGCCGATTCGGCAGGACGTGGACGTGTTGCGAGATGCCTTCTTTTTTGCCGCCGCGCTTTTCGGCATCCGCACCGCTCCGCACAACCCTTCTCACTCTGACAGGAGATTGGAAAAATGAGCAAGAACAAGCTGTTGATGGCCATAGTCGCGGGCCTTTTCACGGCCACCGCCGGGACGGGCGCGCTTGCGCAGACGTCGTCGGGCAACTCGTCGGGGGCGATGGGCAACGACACGGCCGCCGCCACTTCCGACAATTCGGCCGGCACGATGAAGCACAAGAAGCCGCGCAAGCACACCGCACATCCGTCGGCGGGCAAGAAGACGCCGGACGCGGAAACGGGGAACAATCCCGCCGCCGAATCCGGTCAGAGCAAGTAAGCGTCGGTTCGCGCCGTAAAGGCGTTCGCGCTGCTGCGGCGGCGCGGGCGCCTTTTTGCGTGCGGCGCCGCGCGCACGATCATGCAAGCCCCGCGCGCGGCCGGCCCTCCGCTACACTCTTCGACTCGCCAATAACGCGCGTAGCTGAGCGCACGAAACGAGGGGAAGGGCGATGTCGCCAAGGGATTTGCTGATCGTAACGGTGGTCATTTTCGCGTGGGGCGTGAATTTCGTCGTCATCAAGCTGGGCCTGCACGGTGTCCCGCCGATGCTCCTCGGCGCGTTCCGTTTTGCGCTCGCCGCCGTGCCCGCGTTTTTCGTCAAGCGGCCCGCAGATCGCGCTGCACTGACTCTTCGCCTACGGGCTCACCATTTCCCTCGGGCAGTTCGCGCTGCTGTTCTATGGCATGTATGTCGGCATGCCCGCGGGGCTCGCCTCGCTCGTGTTGCAGGCGCAGGCGTTCTTCACGCTCATCTTTGCCGCGCTGTTCCTGGGCGAGCGCATCCGCGCCGCGAACGTGGCCGGGCTCGTGATCGCCGCGGCGGGGCTCGCGGTCATCGGCATGCAGGGCGGCCACGCGATGACCCTCACCGGCTTTCTCTTCACGCTCGCGGCCTCCGCGATGTGGGCGCTCGGCAATGTCGTGACGAAGGCGATGGGCAAGGTCGATCTGCTGTCGCTCGTCGTGTGGGGCAGCCTGATTCCGCCGCTGCCGTTTCTCGCGCTCTCGCTGATCTTCGAGGGCCCGGCGCGCATCGAATCGAGTGTCGCGGCGATTCCGCTCGTCTCGGTCTGCGCGATTCTCTATCTCGCGTTCGTCGCGACGATCGTCGGCTACAGCCTGTGGGGAAAGTTGCTCGCGCTCTATCCGGCGGGGAGCGTCGCGCCGTTTTCGCTGCTCGTCCCGGTGATCGGGCTCGTGTCGGCAGCCGTGTTTCTCGGCGAGGGAATGAGCGCCGCCCAGATCGTCGGCGCGGCGCTCGTGATGGCGGGGCTCGTGGTGAACGTGTTCGGCGGGCGGCTCGTCCAGCGCGTGATGGCGTCGCCGCGCTGGACGGAGCCGCGCGCAGTTCTTACGTCATGCGGCCCTTCGCGAGCGGCGGGTTGGCCGCGAAGTAGCGCTTGATGCTCTTCATGATCGCGTTGACCATCTTGTCGCGATAGGCGTCGTCGTTCAGCCGCGTTTCCTCTTCCGGGTTGCTGATGAATGCGGTCTCCACGAGGATCGACGGAATGTCCGGCGCCTTCAGCACGGCGAAGCCCGCCTGCTCGACCGAGCCCTTGTGCAGCTTGTTGATGCCGCCAATCTCGTTCAGCACGAAGCTGCCGTAGCGCATCGAATCGCGGATCTGCGCCGTAGTCGACATGTCGAACAGCGCGCGGCTCACGCTCGCGTCCTGCGACTCCACATTGATGCCGCCAATCTGATCCGACGCATTTTCCTTGTTCGCCATCCAGCGCGCCGCCGCGCTCGACGCGCCGTGCTCCGACAGCGCGAACACCGACGAGCCGCGCGCTTCCGGCGAAGTGAACGCATCCGCGTGGATCGACACGAAGAGGTCCGCCGAGACGCGCTGCGCCTTCTGCACCCGCACGTTGAGCGGCACGAAGAAGTCGGCGTCGCGGGTCATCATCGCGCGCATGTTGGGCTGGGCGTCGATCTTGGCGCGCAGCTTCTTGGCGATGTCGAGCGCGATGTGCTTCTCGTACGTGCCCGCGCCGCCGATCGCGCCCGGATCCTCGCCGCCGTGGCCCGGATCGATCGCGACGGTGAGCAGGCGCGTCGTGCTCTGCTTGGGCGTCGAGAAGGTGCATTGATCGCTGTCTTCGTCCTTGTTCGCGATGACCGGCGGCGCGGCCGGCTTCGTGGCCGGTCTGGGCGCCGGCGCGGCCGGAGCACGCTGGGCCGGCGGCTCGTTCTGCGCGTACTTCTGGAAGAACTCGTCGGTCGAATCCGGTGCGCCCGGCTTCTGGGCGGTCGTCGGGCCGGAGAGCGTCGCGGGCGGCGGCGCGGACGGATTCGGATTGGCGCGGTCGAGCGCTTCCTGCTTGCGCTCGGTTTCCGCGAGCAGTTCCATCAGCGGATCAGGCGCGACGGCCGGGTACAGGTCGAACACGAGCCGGTACTTGTAGCTGCCGATCGGCCCCAGCGTGAACACCTGCGGCTTCACCGAGCCCTTCAGGTCGAACACCATGCGCACGACGTGCGGCTGATACTGCCCGATGCGCACCGACTGGATCTGCGGATCGTTCGGCGCGATCTTCGAGACGAGATCGCGAAGCGCTTGGTCGAGATCGATGCCGGAAAGATCGACGACGAGCCGGTCCGGTCCCTGCAGCATCTGGTTCGTGTTCTGCAGCGGCTGGTCCGATTCGATCGTCACGCGGGTGTAATCGCGCGCAGGCCACACCCGCACGCCGAGCACGCTGCTCGCATGCGCGAGCTTCGGCGCGACGAGCGCGAGCACGAGCGTCGAAGCGCCAGCGCGCAGCACCTGGCGGCGGCGCCAGTTGTGCGGCGCGGTGGCGCCCGCTTCGATCGACGCAAATGGCTTGATCAACATCTTTCGAGACATGACTTTCCTGTTTCGCTAAACGCCCGCGCGGTCAGCACGCGGCCTTCTTCTTCGTTCGAATTGCCTGGCGAGCCCTGCTCGTTCGGCAGCGATAGCTGGAACGCGAGATCCGGCATGCCGAGCAGGCCACCGGCTCGCTGCGGCCACTCGACGAGGCATACGGCGCCCCGGTCGAAATACTCGCGAAAGCCGGCATCGGCCCATTCGGCCGGATCGGTGAAGCGATAGAGATCGAAGTGGTAAACGTCGAGCGAGCCACTTGGGACGACGAGCGAATACGGCTCGACGAGCGTATAGGTCGGGCTTTTCACGCGGCCTTCGTGGCCGAGCGCGCGCAACGTGGCGCGCACGAGCGTGGTCTTGCCCGCGCCGAGGTCCCCGATCAACTGGACCTGCAGCCCCGCGAATCGATCGGACGAAGCGTCTTTGCGCGTCGCGTCGATGGTGTGCGCGAAGCGTTCGCCGAACGCGAGCGTCGCCGCTTCGTCGCGCAGTTCGAAACGGCGTTCGAGGAGCGCGGGAGGAAGAGGGGGCGTCGTGCGTGCGGGACTTTCGGGCATTGCTCGTAAAATGTCGTGATGAACCGATTGCCGGAACATTCCGTTGAAGTCTCGACCGCGTCCAGCGCCGCCGCCGCTGAGTCCGTCTCAGAGTCTCGCGCCATCACTCGCGAAGAGGAGGCTGCGCTGTCGGAACTCGCGCAACGCATCAAGGCGTGGGGGCGCGAGCTGGGATTCGGTGCGGTCGGTATCAGCGATATCGACCTGACGGATGCCGAGAAAGGCCTCGCTGACTGGCTCGATGCAGGCTATCACGGCGAAATGGATTATATGGCCAAACATGGGACGAAACGCGCGCGACCGGCCGAGCATGTGGCCGGAACGCGACGGGTCATCACCGCGCGCATGGCCTATCTGCCCGCCGAAACGCTCGCGAAAACGGGCGATGAAAGTGTCGTGACAGCCGATGGTCAGAAGAACGACTGGCGCGCGATCGAATGGTCGCGCCTCGCGAAGCCTTCGCAAGCCGTCGTTTCGATCTACGCGCGCGGCCGCGATTATCACAAGGTCATGCGCAACCGGCTGCAGCAGCTGGCGGAGCGCATCGAGGGCGAGATCGGCAAGTTCGGCTATCGGGCGTTCACGGATTCCGCGCCGATGCTGGAGGTCGCGCTCGCGCAGAAGTCCGGCAACGGATGGCGCGGCAAGCACTCCTTGCTGCTCGATCGCGATGCCGGCTCGCTGTTCTTTCTCGGCGAAATCTTCGTCGATGTGCCGCTGCCCGTCGATCCGCATCCCGAACAGGACGGCGCGCATTGCGGGCAATGCGCGCGCTGCGCGGCGCCTGTCCGACGGGCGCGATCGTCGCGCCGTATCGCGTCGATGCGCGGCGCTGCATCTCGTATCTGACGATCGAACTGCACGGCAGCATTCCCGAGGAGATGCGTCCGCTGATCGGCAATCGCGTGTACGGTTGCGACGACTGCCAGCTCGTCTGTCCGTGGAACAAGTTCGCGCAGGCCGCGCCCGTCGCGGATTTCGACGTGCGCCACGGGCTGGATCGCGCGACGCTCGTCAAGCTGTTTGCGTGGAGCGCGCAGGATTTCGACACGCGCATGCAGGGCAGCGCGATCCGGCGCATCGGGCACGAGCACTGGCTGCGCAATATCGCGGTGGCGATGGGCAATGCGTTGCGCGCTTGCGGTCTCGATGCCGGCGAACGCAAGGCAATCGTCAAGGCTTTGGAAGCGCGCGCGGATGACCCGTCCGCGCTGGTGCGCGAGCATGTGAAGTGGGCGCTCGAACAAGGGGAACAGACATGAAGCCATTCGATGCCGTCATCGACGCGCCGTTCGGCAAGGTCGGCATTCGCGCCGACGAGCAGTCCGTGCACGAGATCGTCTATTTGACCGACGAGGTGGAGAGCGTGGAGCCGCAAGAGCCGCTCGTCCGGGAGACGGCCGCGCAAATCCGCCGTTACTTCGACACGCCATCGATGCGCTTCGACCTGCCGCTCGCGATCGGCGGGACGGCGTTCCAGCGGCGCGTGTGGCAAGGCATCAGCAGCATCGGGCCGGGGCAGGTGTGGACCTACGGCCAGCTCGCGCGCGCGATCGGCAGCGTGCCGCGCGCGGTCGGGCAGGCGTGCGGCTCCAATCCGCTGCCGATCGTGATACCGTGCCATCGGGTCGTGGCATCGGGCGGGATCGGCAGATTCGCGCATCATCCCGGCGACGGCTTTTATCGCAACGTGAAGCGCTGGCTGCTGGCGCATGAAGGTGTATCGATCGCATGACGAGCACAACGACTGAAGCAATACGGACGCCCGGATTCGCCGCGAGCGCGGACGCCATCGATCTCTTCTGCGACGCGCTGTGGCTCGAGCACGGGCTCGCCAAGAATTCACTCGAAGCGTACAGGCGCGATTTGAAGCTCTTCGCCGAATGGCTCGACAAGACGCGCGGCGCATCGATCGACGCCGCCGTCGAAGCCGACATGAACGGCTACATGGCCGCCCGCCGCGGCGACAAGGCGACCTCCGCGAACCGTCGGCTGTCGGTGTTTCGGCGGTACTATGCGTGGGCGCTGCGCGAGCACCGCGTCACCGCCGATCCGACCTTGAAGCTGCGCTCGGCTAAGCAGCCGCCACGTTTTCCGTCGACGCTCAACGAGGCGCAGGTCGAGGCGCTGCTGCACGCGCCGGACATCGAGACGCCGCTCGGCCTGCGCGACCGCACGATGCTCGAGCTGATGTACGCGAGCGGCCTGCGCGTGACCGAGCTCGTCACGCTGAAGACGGTGGAGCTCGGCCTGAACGAAGGCGTCGTGCGCGTGATGGGCAAGGGCTCGAAAGAGCGCCTGATTCCGTTCGGCGAGACGGCGCACGACTGGCTCGAACGCTATCTGCGCGAAGCGCGCCCGGTGCTGCTCGGGCCACGCGCCGCCGATGCGCTTTTCGTCACCTCGCGCGGCGAGGGCATGACGCGCCAGCAGTTCTGGAACATCATCAAGCGCCACGCGCTGAACGGCGGCGTGCACGCGCCGCTCTCGCCACACACGCTGCGTCACGCGTTCGCGACGCACCTGCTCAACCACGGCGCGGACTTGCGCGTCGTACAACTTCTGCTCGGCCACTCGGACATCTCGACGACGCAGATCTACACGCACGTCGCGCGCGAGCGCCTGCACAAGCTGCATCGGGAGCATCATCCGCGCGGCTGAGACCGTTTCGGCTAGATCTCGGCGCCACGCATGAGCCCGGGCGCGATGATTACCTGCTGGATCTGCGACGTGCCCTCGTACAGCCTGAAGAGCCGCACGTCGCGATAGAAGCGCTCGATGCCGTATTCCGCGATATAGCCCGCGCCGCCGTGCACCTGCACCGCGCAATCCGCGACGCGCCCGCACATTTCGGTGGCGAAGTACTTCGCGCACGATGCTTTGACCGATACGTCGCGTCCTTCGTTGCGGCGGCGCGCCACATCCAGCACCATGCATTCGGCGGCGTAGAGTTCGGCTTTGCTGTCGGCGAGCATCGCCTGGACAAGCTGGAAATCGGCGATCGGCTGGCCGAACTGGCGGCGCTCCACCGCGTAGGCGAGCGCGTCGCGCAACATGCGTTTCGCCGCGCCGACTGCGATCGCCGCGATGTGGATGCGCCCCTTGTCGAGCGTTTTCATCGCCGTCTTGAAGCCGAGGCCTTCCACGCCGCCGATCAGTTGGCTCGCCGGCACGCGGCAGTCCTCGAAGATCACGTCGCTGGTATGCGCGCCGCGCTGGCCCATCTTGCGATCCGGCTTGCCGATGGAAAGCCCCGGCGTGCCGCGCTCGACGATGAACGCCGAGATGCCGCTCGCGCCCTTCGCGTCGCTCGTGCGTGCTATGACCGTATAGACGCCGGCCTCGGGCGCGTTCGTGATGAAACGCTTGGTGCCGTTGAGCACGTAGAAGCCGCCGTCCTTCTTCGCGCTGGTCTTGAGCGATGCGGCGTCCGAGCCCGCGTCCGGCTCCGTGAGACAGAACGAGCCAATCAATTCGCCCGACGCCAGTTTCGGCAGATAGTGCGCCTTTTGCGCCTCGCTGCCGTCGAGCAGAATGCCGATCGAGCCGATGCCATTGTTCGTGCCGATCACCGAGCGAAACGCCGGCGACGTCTGCCCGAGCTCGAACGCAACGCGCACTTCCTCTTCCATCGTGAGCCCGAGGCCGCCATAGGCTTCCGGAATAGTAAGGCCGAACATGCCGATTTCGCGCATTGCGTCGATGAGGTCGGCGGGGATTTCGTCCGTTTCGTCGACTTCGGCCTCGCGCGGCACGAGCCGCTCGCGCACGAAGCGGCGGATGGTGTCTTCGAGCAGCGTCTGGATTTCGGGGTCGCGGATCATGGCAAATCTCCTTTGCTGGCGAACGATCGTGCCACGGTCGCTCATGCTCGCACAATTGGCCGAATGGCCGATGGTGAGCGGCATGACGCGCCGCTACAATGCGTCCATGTCGAAATCCAAACACGTCTCCGAAACACCCGCGGCGCAATTCCTGCGCCGCCACAAGGTCGAGTTCGGCGAGCATCCCTACGATTACGTTGAGCACGGCGGCACGGAAGAATCCGCGCGGCAGCTCGGCGTGGACGAGCATGTCGTCGTCAAAACCCTCGTGATGGAGGATGAGTCCGCGAAGCCGCTCATCGTCCTCATGCACGGCGACCGCGCCGTGTCCACCAAGAACCTCGCGCGGCAGACGGGCGCCAAGCGCATCGAGCCGCGCAAGCCGGAAGTGGCGAACCGGCACTCGGGCTTTCTGGTGGGCGGCACGTCGCCGTTCGGCACGAAGAAGGCCATGCCGGTGTACGTCGAATCGAGTATTCTCGAGCTCGATCTCATCTATCTGAACGGCGGGCGGCGCGGCTATCTCGTCAGCATCGATCCAAAGCTGCTGACCACGTTGCTGAAGGCGAAGCCCGTCCAGTGCGTGAGCGTCGATTAGAATGCACTCCGCTCTCGCTACAACCGAAAAGACACCATGATTTTTCTGATCGTCGCCGTCGTGTCCTATCTAATCGGCTCGATTTCGTTCGCCGTCGTCGTGAGTCACGCGATGGGCCTGGCCGATCCGCGCTCCTACGGCTCGGGCAATCCCGGCGCCACCAACGTGCTGCGCACCGGCAACAAGAAGGCCGCGATCCTCACGCTGATCGGCGATGCATTCAAGGGCTGGCTGCCGGTGTGGGTCGTCGCACATTTCGGCGCGAGCTTCGGCTGGGATGCTGCCGGCGTGAATACCGCCAAGGCGCTCGCCGCCATCGCCGTATTTCTAGGGCATCTATACCCGGTCTTCTCCAAATTCCAGGGCGGCAAGGGCGTGGCAACCGCGGCCGGCGTGCTGCTTGCGATTCATCCGGCACTCGGGCTCGCGACGCTCCTGACCTGGCTCATCATTGCGTTTTTCTTCCGCTATTCGTCGCTGGCCGCGCTCGTCACGGCGGTGTTCGTGCCGTTCTTTCAGGTGTTCCTGTTCGGGCCGAGCCGCATCTCGCTGGCCGTGCTGGCGATGAGCCTGCTGCTCATCTGGCGGCATCGCGCGAATATCTCGAAGCTGCTGGCAGGCAAGGAAAGCCGCATCAGCGAGAAGAAGAAAGCGGCGGAAGCGGCCGAATAAAGCGAAAAGCCGTTCCGAGGCGAATCGGAACGGCTTGTTTACCAGCAGCGAACGATCAGTCGCGGAAGTTGTTGAAGTCGAGCGGCGTATCCGTGACCTCCTTCTTGAGCAGCGCGATCGCGCTTTGCAGGTCGTCGCGCTTCGTGCCTTGCACGCGCACCGTGTCGCCCTGAATGCTCGCCTGCACCTTGATCTTGCTGTCCTTCACGATCTTGACGATCTTCTTCGCCAGATCGCCCGACACACCTTTCTTCACCGTGACGACCTGCTTGAGCTTGTCACCGCCGATCTTCTCCTGCTTGCCGTAGTCGAGAAAGCGCACGTCGACGCCGCGCTTGGCCATCTTGTTCAGCAGAACGTCCTTCACCTGGCCGAGCTTGAAGTCGTCGTCGGCGTAGAGCGTGAGCTCGCGCTCCTTCTGCTCGACGCGTAAATCCGAACCCTTGAAGTCGAAGCGCGTCGAGATTTCCTTGTTCGACTGCTCGATGGCGTTCTTCACTTCGATCATTCATGTTTGCTTCGCTGACGACGTCAAACGATGGCATCTGCATTCTCCTTCGTAGAAGCGAGCGCGCGGGCGCGGCTCGCGCAATTGCATGTGTATATAATTCGATCTCCCATCATTCTACCGACGTGCCTCCAGTTTCCCCAAGGCCGCGCCGATTCTCCAGCGTATCCACGCGGTTATTCATGTCCCACGCATTCCTCGCGCCCGAACTTCTCGCCGACTACTCGCTGCAAACGCACAACACGTTCGGCTTCGACGTGCGCGCGCGCCATGCGATGAAAATCGACAGTGTCGACGCAGCCGCGTCGCTCCACGTCGACCGGCGCATCATGAACATGGCGCAACTGGTGCTTGGCGGCGGCAGCAATATCGTGCTGACGCGCGATTTCGACGGCGTCGCGCTGATCGTCGGCATCGCCGGCAAGCGCGTGATCGGCGAGGAGGACGGCGCGTGGCTCATCAAGGCCGGCGCGGGCGAGAACTGGCACGATTTCGTCGCGTGGACGCTTGCCCAAGGCATGCCGGGCCTCGAAAACCTCGCGCTGATTCCGGGCACGGTCGGCGCCGCGCCGATTCAGAATATCGGCGCTTACGGGCTCGAAATGGGCGAGCGCTTCGAGCGGCTCAGCGCGGTCGAGCTCGCGACGGGCGCGCGCGTCGAGTTCGATCGCGCCGCATGCGCGTTCGGCTATCGCGACAGCTTCTTCAAGCGAGCAGGGCGCGGGCGCTTCATGATCACGTCGGTGGTATTCCGCCTGCCCAAGGCGTGGACGCCGCGCACCGAATATGCGGACGTCGCGCGTGCGCTGGAGGGCGCATCGAGATGCGATGCACAGGCCATTTTCGACGCGGTCGTGGCCGTGCGGCGCGCCAAGCTGCCCGACTGGACGGTGCTCGGCAACGCGGGCAGCTTCTTCAAGAATCCGGTCGTGAGCGCGCAGGCGTTCGAAACCTTGAAAGCGCGCGAAGCCGGCGTGGTCTCCTATCCGCAGGCCGACGGGCAGGTGAAGCTCGCTGCGGGCTGGCTGATCGACCGATGCGGCTGGAAAGGGCGCAACATCGGCGGCGCGGCGGTGCACGAGCGCCAGGCGCTGGTGCTCGTGAATCGCGGCGGCGCGACGGGTGCGCAGGTACTCGAACTCGCCGAGTCCATCAAACGCGACGTGCTTGCGCGCTTCGATGTCGAGCTGGAGATGGAGCCGGTCTGTCTCTGATCGTCCGAAGCCGCGTTGCAGAAAACAAAACCCGCCGAACCGAAGTCCGGCGGGTTTTTCGCTTCTGAGGCGGCGAATCATGTCGCACGCGCCGCTCAGTGATTGAGCTTGCCGAGCAGCAGATATTCCATCAGCGCCTTCTGTATATGCAGGCGATTCTCTGCCTCGTCCCAGACGACGCTCTGCGGACCGTCGATGACTTCCGCGCTCACCTCCTCGCCGCGATGCGCGGGCAGGCAATGCATGAAGAGCGCGTCGGGGTTGGCGCGCGCCATCATCTCGGCATCGACGCAATAGTCGGCGAACGCCTTCATGCGCACCTCGTTCTCGGCCTCGAAGCCCATGCTGGTCCAGACGTCCGTGGTGACGAGGTCCGCGCCTGCGCACGCTTCGTTCGGATCGTCGAATTCCTCATAGAAGGGCGCGCTTTGCTCCGACACGAGCGCGTGGTCGAGCTTGTAGCCCAGCGGCGTGGAGAGGTGCAGCTTGAATCCGAGGATCTGCGCCGCCTCGATCCACGTATAGAGCATGTTGTTCGCATCCCCGACCCAGGCGACGGTCTTGCCGGAAATCGGACCGCGATGCTCGTAGAAGGTGAAGATGTCCGCCAGCACCTGGCACGGGTGATATTCGTTCGTCAGCCCGTTGATGACCGGCACGCGCGAGCTTTCGGCGAAACGCCGGATGATGTCCTGCCCGAACGTGCGGATCATGACGATGTCGACCATGCGCGAGATGACCTGCGCCGAATCCTCGATCGGCTCGCCGCGGCCGAGTTGCGTGTCGCGCGTGTTCATGAATACTGCGTGACCGCCCAGCTGGAAGATGCCCGCCTCAAACGAGAGGCGTGTGCGCGTCGAGCTCTTCTCGAAGATCATCGCGAGCGTGCGATCGTGCAGCGGATGATAGGTCTCGTAGTTCTTGAATTTGCGCTTCAGGATGCGCGCGCGTTCGAGCACGTATTCGTAGTCGTCGAGCGAAAAATCCTTGAACTGAAGATAGTGGCGAATTTTCTTGGAGGTCATGAAACGCAAGCGGCGGCTTCGAACCGGCGCGCTGTGCCTGGAGGCGTCAGGGCCGGACGGCGCCGCCGTCGTGAGTGGTATCGCATTTGAGCATAAAGGATTTTGCGATGTTTGACGAGGCTGGCCAAAAGGACGATCAGGACGATCGCGCGCGAACGAGTTCGCCCGATGGCTTCCGGCTGCATCGGCGGACCCGGCGGATGCTTGTGTGCGCTGCGGAAAAGAGGTCGCTGCTGTATAATTTCGCTCGCTCGTTTCAACAGTTCTGTAACATCAAGCACCGTTTCGCGCGCTGCGGCGAAGGATTGGTAAGGGTCCGGTTGGCGTGTATCTTGCGCGCATCGATTTCGCGGTGAACTACCCAGTGCTGTGTCCGCCATCCTGTCGCGAGCGCGTCCGGTTCTTTCATCAAGTTCCGGCTCGCGAAGAACCGCCCGGCGCCCATCGATGCGCTGGTCCCCCGCGGTTCCCCGTCGTCGGGGTGTGCATTTGCCGGTGCGCACCACCGGCCGTCAACAGGTATTGCTACATGGCTGAATCATTCACTACCGAATACTTCATACAAGGCATCACCAAGAGCGGGAGGAAGTTTCGGCCGAGCGACTGGTCGGAGCGCCTGTGCGGTGTGATGTCGGGGTTCGGGCCCAAGGCGAAAGGGCCGAACGCGCGCCTGCAGTACTCCATCTACGTTCGTCCGACGATGATCGGCGACATCAAGGTCGTGATCGTCGATTCACGCCTGCGCGACATCGAGCCGATGGCTTTCGACTTCGTGCTGAACTTCGCGAAGGACAACGATCTGGTCGTGACCGAGGCATGCGAGCTGCAGCCGCATCACGGCACGCAGACGCAGCAGCAGAACACCTGAAGCGCGCGAGATGACCAACGCAAAAAAGCCCGCCGAAGCGGGCTTTTTCGTTACTGCGCAGCGGAAACAGGAAGCTGCTTCGACGAGCGTCCGATCACAGGGACCAGGTGACGCTCGCCGGAAGCGAGCCGGAATTACTGGGCAGCGGGGGCTTGCAGGCCCTTGATGGCTGCAGCCAGGCGGCTCTTGTGACGAGCAGCCTTGTTCTTGTGGACGATCTTCTTGTCCGCGATGATGTCCAGCGTCTTGGCCGACGCCTTGAACACTTCAGTGGCCTTGGCATGATCGCCGGCTTCGATCGCCTTGCGAACTGCCTTGATGGCCGTGCGGAACTTCGAGCGCAGCGCCGAGTTGTGCGAGTTGGCTTTGGCGGCCTGACGGGCGCGCTTGCGAGCTTGTGCGGAATTTGCCATGACGGTTCCTTGTCCTGTTTCTGCTGTTACTTGTCGGAGCGCGCGGCCGGCGAGGGCCTTGAAACAGCCCTGCGGCAGGCCATTCGAGCGTGCTACCTTTGTCTGAACTCCCGGGAGCGATTGCCCGGAAACCTCTGATACTTCGCCGGCCGGAGCCGGAAGAGACGCGAAGTCGCGCCGAAGGCTTGTCTCTTTCGGAGCTTCGGAACGTACAATTATAGCAACGGAATACGAGACGTGACAAGCGCGACGTGGGGCGCGCCGTCGCGTGCGCGGACGCAAGCCGGCATGACGCGATCGGTCATTCTTGCGTGCCTTCCCGCCAGCAATAGGCGGCGTCTGGTGGGCGCGCCACACGCGCCCCGTATAATAAGCGCCCCATGAATCTATTCCGAGCCCTCCTGACGGTCAGCGGCTTCACGCTACTGTCGCGCGTGACCGGCCTGATCCGCGAAACGCTGATCGCCCGAGCCTTCGGCGCCAGTCTCTATACCGACGCGTTCTACGTCGCGTTCCGCATTCCGAACCTGTTGCGGCGTCTGTCCGCGGAAGGCGCGTTTGCGCAGGCCTTCGTGCCGATTCTCGCCGAGTTCAAGAACAGCAAGGGCCACGATCCGACCAAGGCGCTGGTCGACGCGATGTCGACCGTGCTCACCTGGGGGCTCGTCGTGGTGTCGCTCGCCGGCATGGCGGGGACGAGCTGGGTGGTGTTCGCGGTCGCGTCGGGGCTGGAGCATGAAGGCACCGCGTATGGATTCGCGGTCCAGATGACCCGCATCATGTTCCCGTACATCGTCTTCATCTCGATGACGACCCTCGCCTCCGGCGTGCTCAACACCTACAAGCAGTTCTCGCTGCCCGCGTTCGCACCGGTGCTGCTGAACGTTGCATTCATCTTCGCGGCGGTGTTCGTCGCCCCGCATCTGAAGGTGCCGGTGTATGCGCTCGCATACGCGGTGATCGCGGGCGGCATCCTGCAGCTGCTCGTGCAATTGCCCGGGCTCAAGAAGATCGACATGGTGCCGCGCATCGGGCTCAACTTCCGGCGCGCGCTCGCGCATCCGGGCGTGAAGCGCGTGCTCCTGAAGATGGTGCCCGCGACATTCGCGGTGTCGGTCGGGCAGTTGAGCCTCATCATTAATACGAATATCGCGTCGAACATCGGACCGGGCGCCGTGTCGTGGATCAATTACGCCGACCGGCTGATGGAATTCCCCACGGCGCTGCTCGGCGCGGCGCTCGGCACGATCCTCCTGCCGAGCCTCTCGAAAGCGCATGTCGACGCCGACAACGAGGAATATTCCGCGCTGCTCGACTGGGGCCTGCGCATCACGTTCCTGCTGGCGGCGCCCAGCGCGATCGCACTCTTCTTCTTCGCCGAGCCGCTCACCGCGACGCTCTTCCACTACGGCAAGTTCGACAACCATTCCGTCGTGATGGTCGGCCGCGCGCTATCGGCGTACGGCATCGGGCTGATCGGCCTGATCCTCATCAAGATTCTCGCGCCGGGCTTCTACGCGAAGCAGGACATCAAGACGCCCGTGAAGATCGCCGTCTTCGTGCTGATCATGACCCAGGTGAGCAACTACATCTTCGTGCCGATCTTTTCTCATGCGGGTCTGACGCTTTCCATCGGCCTCGGCGCGCTCGCCAATGTGCTCCTGCTGTTCGCGGGCCTGTGCCGCCGCAAGATCTACCGGCCGTCGCCGGGCTGGCTGCGCTTTTTCGTGCAGTTGATCGGCGCGTGCCTGATTCTCGCGGGCACGATGCATTGGGTCGCGATCAGCTTCGACTGGATCAGCATGCGCGCCACGCCGCTCCTGCGCATCGCGCTCCTGGGCGCGAGCCTCGTCGTGTTTGCAGCGTTATATTTCGGTATTCTGTCCGCGATGGGATTCAAATACGCCTACTTCAAGAGACGAACGCTTTGATGACGACAACGCGTATCCTCGATTACTTTTCTTCGCTGATGGCGGACGACGAAACGCTTCCGCTCACGGAGGCCGCCTTGTCGCTCGCGCAGGACGCGTATCCCGATCTCGACATGCAGGCGGTGCTCGCGGAGATCGACGAGCTCGTCGTGCGCGCCCGCCGCCGCATGCCCGACGATGCCGACGCGAAGCAGAAGGTCGATGCGCTCAATCGTTACTTCTTCCGCGAGTTGGGTTTCTCCAGCAACCTGAACGATTACTATGACCCCGACAACAGCCATCTGAACGTCGTGCTGCGCCGCCGGCGCGGCATTCCCATCTCGCTTGCGGTGGTCTATCTGGAAATGGCGGAACAGCTCGGACTGCCCGTGCGAGGCGTGTCATTTCCGGGACATTTCCTGCTGCGCGTCGCGACGCCCGGCCAGGATCTGATGCTCGACCCGACGACCGGCCAGACGCTCTCCGAAGGGCAGATGGTCGAGATGCTGGAGCCTTACGTTCAGCGCGTGGGCGAATCGATCGGCAGTGCCTTGCGCGTGCTCTTGCAGCCCGCGACGCGCCGCGAGATCGTCGCGCGCATGCTGCGCAATCTGAAGGGCATCTACCTGCAGACGGAGCGCTGGCAGCGTCTGCTGGCGGTTCAGCAGAGGCTCGTGATCGCGCTGCCGAACAGCATCGAGGAAGTGCGCGATCGCGGCTTCGCGTATGCGCGGCTCGATTACCTGCGTCCCGCACTGGAAGACCTGCAGCGTTACATCGAGAGTCGTCCCGACGCCGAGGACGCGACGGTCGTCGAGACCGAGCTGCACGAGTTGCGGCAGCGCACCCAGCAAAACGGCGACTGAACGCAAACGGCGACTGAATGCAAACGGCGGACTTCGGAAGAAGCCCGCCGTTTTCAGATGGGAAGCATCACTTCGGCTGCATGCGGATGGCGCCGTCGAGGCGGATGACTTCGCCGTTGAGCATCGGGTTATCGAAGATCTGCTTGACGAGCATCGCGTATTCGTCCGGCTTGCCGAGGCGCGGCGGGAACGGCACCATCGCGCCGAGCGCGTCCTGCACTTCCTTCGGCATGCCGAGCAGCATCGGCGTTTCGAAGAGACCGGGCGCGATCGTCATCACGCGGATGCCGCTCTTGCTCAGATCGCGCGCAATCGGCAGCGTCATACCCGCGACGCCGCTCTTCGACGCCGCATAGGCGGCCTGGCCCATCTGCCCATCGTATCCTACCACCGACGCCGTGTTCACGATCACGCCGCGCTCACCCGCCGCATTCGCTTCGTTCTTCGACATCACGTTTGCCGCAAGCCGGATCATGTTGAAAAGGTGCCGATGAGATTCACCGAAATCACCTTCGAGAAGAGATCGAGCGCGTGCGGGCCGTCGCGCCCGACAGTTTTCGCCGCCGGCGCGATGCCCGCGCAGTTCACGAGACCGCGCAGCGTGCCGAGCTTCGTCGCGGCATCGACGGCCTGCTGCCCGTCGCTTTCCAGGCTCACGTCGCATTTGACGAACACGCCCGAGAGTTCGAACACGCCCGAGAGTTCTTTCGCGAGCGCAACGCCTGCCGCGTCGTTCATGTCGGCGAGCACGACCTTGCCGCCGAGCGCCGCGACGAGCCGCGCAGTCGCGGCGCCGAGGCCCGATGCGCCTCCAGTGATCAGAAAGACGTTGCCTTGCATCTCCATGTATCTTCTCCTTGATGTGATTCGTGCGTGCGAGGGCAGGGGTGGATGCCGCTCGCGCCGATGGTTGTCCTTTTGGGAAACGCATCGATTGTAGCGAAGCGGGCGTTTGCAAATTCGCACATCGCTCATGCGAATTCGCGGACATAAAAAACCCGCTCATCGAGAGCGGGTTTTCGTGGAACGCGAAGCGGAGCGCGCTTTACTTGAGCGCTTCGAAGACGCGCGCGCGGATTTCATCGACCGTGCCGAGGCCCGAGATCTTGCGATACTCCGGCGCCTTCAGACCGTTGGATGCGCCCTTTTTCGCCCAGTCGTTATAGTACTCGATCAGCGGCTTGGTCTGCGCGACGTACACGTCGAGCCGCTTCTTCACGGTCTCTTCCTTGTCGTCGTCGCGCTGGATCAGCGGCTCGCCGGTGACGTCGTCGGTCATCTCGACCTTCGGCGGATTGAACGTCACGTGATACGTGCGACCCGATGCCACATGCACGCGACGACCGCTCATGCGCGCGATGATCTCGTCGAAGGGAACATCGATCTCCAGCACGTAATCGATCGCGACGCCGGCGTCTTTCATGGCTTCGGCTTGCGGCAGCGTGCGCGGGAAGCCGTCGAAAAGATAGCCGTTCTTGCAGTCGTCCGCGAACAGGCGCTCCTTCACGAGATTGATGATGAGCGAATCCGGCACCAGCTCGCCCGCGTCCATGAAGCGCTTCGCCTCGACGCCCAGCGGCGAGCCCGCCTTGACGGCCGCGCGCAGCATGTCGCCGGTAGAGATCTGCGGAATGCCGAACTTTTCCTTGATGAAGTTTGCCTGGGTGCCCTTGCCCGCACCGGGTGCGCCCAACAGGATCAAACGCATGGTGATATCTCCAAATCGTCTATAAACCGCTTCAAGCTGCGAGGCTCATTTGACATCCGGAGGCCTGGCTCGTGCGGCGTCGACGACAGGGCGCGCGGCTGAAAGGAGACGGCGGGCATCCGCGGACAGCGGCGCAACGTTGAGCGTGGCGCTGACCGGAAGGCTCGCGCAATCGCTTGATTATGCCACGGCTCTTTACGATCGCGACCGTAAAATGCGGATAGAAACCGCCACAAACCCCGCCGAATGGGCATCTCACGGGGGTTACACGGGTTGCGTCGCAGCTTTCAGTCCGCTTTGAGAAAAGCGACTGGACGCGTTCGAGATCGGCGGGTGTGTCGACGCCGGGCGGCGGCGCGTCGTGCGTCACGCGCACCGCGATGCGCTCGCCGTGCCACAGCGCGCGCAGTTGCTCGAGCGCTTCGGCGGCTTCGATCGGCGTCTGCGCGAGGTTCGGGAAGTTGCGCAGGAACTTCGCGCGATAGGCATAGAGCCCGATGTGGCGCAGCACGTTCTTAGGCACAGAGGGCAGTTTCCCAAGCGTTGCGACGTCCAGCCAGTACGGCTGCCAGAGATCGCGCGTCCAGGGAATCGGCGCGCGAGAGAAGTAGAGCGCGACGCTCTTTGCATCGAGCACGACTTTCACGACGTTCGGATTGAAAACGTCCGCCGGATCGTGGATGGGATGTGCAGCCGTGGCGATCGCGCATTCGGGATACGCGGCGAGATGAGCGGCGACATCGCGCACGAGTTGCGGATCGATGAGCGGCTCGTCGCCCTGCACGTTGACGACGATGGCGTCATCGTCCCAGCCGAGGCGCGTCGCGACTTCGGCCAGGCGGTCCGTGCCGGTGGGATGATCGGAGCGCGTCATCATCACTTCGATGCCGTGATCGCGCACGGCTTCGACCACGCGGTCGGAATCGGTGGCGACGAGCACCTGGCTCGCGCCCGATTCTCGCGCGCGCTCGGCAACGCGCACGACCATCGGCTTGCCGCCGATATCGGCGAGCGGTTTGTTCGGCAGGCGGGTGGACGCGAGACGCGCGGGGATGACCGCGATGAACGGAACCGGCATGTCGGCAGGTTCAGGCGTCGCCGGCCGGCTTGATCGGCTCGACGAGCGTGCCCTCGACCGTCTGGCGCGCTTCGTCGACGAGCATCACGGGAATGCCGTCGCGAATCGGGTAGGCGAGCTTGTCCGTGCTGCAGACGAGTTCCTGCGCCGCGCGATCGTAACTGAGCGGGCCTTTGCAGATCGGGCAAACGAGGATTTCAAGCAGACGTGTGTCCACGGAGTTTCTCCACAACAAGAGCGATGAGGCGCGGTCTCAGCACGGCTTGCACCGGGACGACCCAGATGCGTGCGTCGCGCCAGGCACCCAATTTTACTGCATCCTTTTCGGTGATCAGGATCGCGTCGGCGTCCACGCCAGAGAATGGATTCTCGCGATACGAATAGTGATCGGGAAAGGCCCGCGTCGCCGGCGCGATGCCCACTGCGCGCAGCGTCGCGAAGAACCGCTCGGGCGAACCGATGCCCGCCGCCGCGACCACTTTCTCTCCCGCGAACTCGGCGAGCGGGCGGCGCACCGAGGGATCGTCGAGCAGCCATGCGTCGCCGGATTCGAGCTCGAGCGCGAACGTGTTGGGCCACGGCGGCAGCGTGCGGTCGTACGGACTGTTGATGAGCGTCGCGTCCCGGTGGCGCGACATCGGCTCGCGCAGCGGACCCGCGGGCAGCAGGAAGCCGTTGCCGCCCAGGCGGTCGTCGAACACGACGAGCTCGAAAGCTCGGGCAAGGCGATAGTGCTGCAGACCGTCGTCGGAGACGAGCACGTCGACGTTCGGATGCGCCGCGAGCAGCGCCTTCGCCGCCACCACGCGGTCCGGGCAGACGAACACCGGCGCGTGCGTACGGCGCGCGATTAGCAGCGGCTCGTCGCCGACCTGCGCGGCGGCGGCGCTCGGCGAGACGCTCGTGGGCTTCGCGACCTTGGCGCCGTAGCCGCGGGAGATCACACCCGGCTGGAAACCGGCGGCGCGCAGCGCCTCGACCAGCGCGATGACCGTCGGCGTCTTGCCCGTCCCGCCGACGATCACGTTGCCCACGACGACGACCGGCACGCCCGGATCGACGCGCTTGATCCAGCCCAGCTCGTAGAAGGCGCGCCGCGTTGCGGCGATTGCGCCGAAGAGGCAAGCGAAGGGCGTCAGTGCCCACGCGACCGGGCCGCGGCGGCGCCATTCCCGGGCGAGAAAGTTCTCGATCGGCGGCTTGAAGTCAGACATGGACCGCCTTCGCGCGGAACGCTGGCGGTAGACAAATCGGGTACGGCGTGGCGTGCAACGGCAGCTCCTCGGATTCGGTCGGCGTTGAACGGATCGTCCGGCGACGGCGGCGCGCGAGCGAGTCGCCCGTCCGCGACGGCCGGTACTGGAACTCGGCACTTTAGCACGCGCAGGCCATGCGCGCCAGTCGCCATTTCGTAGACGGTTTCCGCCGCAATGCATCGTCTGTCTGTGGATAACTCTGTGAAGAACTTGCGCCCCGGAGTTCGCAAATCCGCGTCAGGAAAGTGTTGCTTCGGCCGTTGTTGCTTTCGAGAAATAAAGCAGCTGTAAATTCAACGACTTAAGGCGAGCTCGGCAGCTTCCGGCGAACTATCGATGGCCATGTCGGTAAGTATTGCTGTGTGGACACTTGTTACACTTGCGAACCTTGTCCGGCGGCCTTTGTCCATCAGGCCTGTCGGACGTTGCGCCCAGCATCTCTTACGATCCAGCCATGACTCCCCATTCCCTGCCGCCGCAAAGCGGTGACGCCGTCATCCCCGTTTCCGTGCTCAACCGCGCCATCGGCACGATGCTCGAACGGTCGTTTCCGCTCGTCTGGGTGTCGGGCGAGGTGTCGAATTTCACGCGTGCGGCCAGCGGCCACTGGTACTTCTCCATCAAGGACGCGAACGCGCAGATGCGCTGCGTCATGTTCCGCGGCCGCGCGCAGTACGCCGAATTCATGCCGCGCGAGGGCGACAAGATCGAAGTGCGGGCGCTCGTCACGATGTACGAGCCGCGCGGCGAACTGCAGCTCAACGTGGAAGCCGTGCGGCGCACGGGACAGGGGCGCCTCTACGAAGCGTTTCTGCGCCTGAAGGCGCAGCTCGAAGCCGAAGGACTCTTCGCCGCCGAGCGCAAGCGGGCGTTGCCGGCGCATCCGCGCGGCATCGGCATCGTGACGTCGCTGCAGGCGGCCGCGCTGCGCGACGTGCTCACGACGCTCGCGCGCCGTGCGCCGCATGTGCCGATCGTCATGTATCCGGCGCCGGTGCAGGGCGCGGGCGTCGGCGCGAAGCTCGCGGCGATGGTCGAAGCCGCCAACGTAAGGCGCGAAGTGGACGTGCTGATCGTGTGTCGGGGCGGCGGATCGATCGAGGATCTCTGGGCGTTCAACGAGGAAGTGCTGGCGCGCGCGATCGCGGCGAGCGCGTTGCCGGTGGTGAGCGGCGTCGGTCACGAGACGGATTTCACCATCGCCGACTTCGCCGCCGGCGTGCGCGCGCCGACGCCCACCGCCGCAGCCGAGCTCGTGAGCCCGCAGCGCGTGCTGCTGCTGCGCGATCTCGATCATCGTCACGCGGCGCTGGCGCGCGGCTTCGGCCGGATGATGGAGCGCCGCGCGCAGCAACTCGACTGGCTCGCCCGCCGGCTCGTGAGTCCCGCCGAACGGCTCGCGCGGCAACGCGCGCATCTGCGGCAGCTGGCGAGCCGTCTCGTGGCGGCGGGGGCGCGTCCCGTGCGCGATGCCCGCGCGCACTTCGCGCTGGTGCATTTTCGCTGGCAGCGCAGGCGTCCGGACGTCGCGGCAAGGCGCGAGCATCTGCTGCGTCTGTCGCAGCGCCTGCGGGGCGCGTATGCGCGTGGCGCGGATCGCGAGAAGGCGTGTGTCTCGGAGTTGGCGGCGCGCTTGCAGGTGCTCAGCCCGCAGCGCACACTGGAGCGCGGCTACGCTGCATTGATCGACACGCAAACGGGCCGCGCCCTGCGTGCGCCGAATGCGCTGAAGCTGAAGCGGCCGCTCACGGTGCGCCTGGCCGAAGGTTCCGCGGACGTGCTGCTCGCCGATGTCCAACCGCGTCTGTCAGACGATTTCTGAGCCCGGGCGATTTGCGAGCGGGCGCACGTTTGACGCGTGTGCGGAGGCTCGCGGGAGCACTTTTTACGCCGTCCGGGGTGATTCGAAAGCAATCTTTCTCATAAAGGGCACACGGTTTGCTAGGTTATCCCAACTCGCCTATAATTTACTGTTTCACTCCTCCCAGTCCCACAATCCACATAGAAAGGAAGGCTCGCATCATGGAACATACGCTCCCGCCGCTGCCGTTCGACAAGAACGCGCTCGCTCCGCACATGTCGGAAGAAACGCTCGAGTATCACTATGGCAAGCACCACCAGACCTATGTGACCAACCTGAACAAGCTCATCCCGGGCACCGATTACGAGAACATGCCTCTCGAAGAGATCGTGAAAAAGTCGTCGGGTGGCGTGTTCAACAACGCCGCGCAAGTCTGGAATCACACGTTCTTCTGGAACAGCCTGTCGCCGAGGGGCGGCGGCGCGCCGACCGGTGCGCTGGCTGACGCGATCAACGCCAAGTACGGTTCCTTCGACAAGTTCAAGGAAGAATTTGCAAAGGTCGCTGCCGGCACGTTCGGCTCGGGCTGGACCTGGCTCGTGAAGAAGACCGACGGCACGGTGGATATCGTGTCGACGAGCAACGCCGCCACGCCGCTCACGACGGACGCGAAGCCGCTCGTGACCATCGACGTGTGGGAGCATGCGTACTACATCGACTATCGCAATGCGCGTCCGAAGTTCATCGAGGCTTACTGGAATATCGTGAACTGGGATTTCGCGGCGAAGAACTTCGGCGCGTAAGTCGTCAGTCCTTCGCGCGATTCGAGCTGGATCGAAGGCCGGTTTTGCGACGAGACCGGTTTCGCAAGAAAAGCCCTCTCCGGAGGGTTTTTTTTGCGTGGGGTCACTTCTGCGCGATGGGCCCGTCGAACTTAAAATACCGCTTTGAATCGCCGCACCACCATCATGAAACGCTTTGCAGGTCTCTGCCTTGCGGCCTGGTTGGCAGCCGCACTGCTGTATTTCGGACGCCATAGCGCCGCGCTCATCGTGCTATCCGGCGTGCTCGCGCTTGCGGGATTCGATCTTCTACTCCCCGGGTCCGATAGCCGCTCGTAGCGCCGAAGAGACTTGCGTTCTCATCGGCGCTTCGGCGCCGCTTCCCAGTTGATGTCGACGCACAGCACCTGCAGGCCGTACGGCGTCTGCGCTGCGATCGACGCAGTCACGCACAGGTGCGCCTCGTTGATCGACAGATAAGGCGGCGTCAGATGCACGCGGCCCGGCGCGCGCAGTGCCTCGATGAAATACGGCCGGCGCTCCCAGCTCGCGCCCTCGGAATGCAGCAGCGGGCTGAAGCGCTTCGCGCGCTGCGACGTGCGCACGACCGGCACGACGTTGTCGCCGATCTGCCGTCCGGACTGGTCCAGCAGAAAGCAGCGGGCGGTGTCGGCGAGTTGCAGCAGTTCGCTCGTCGCGGCGACGAGTGTCGCGCCTTCCATCAGCTTGACCGATGCGCGTTCGAGCCCGCTCACATAGGGCTCCAGACGCACCGCCTGCGCGCGCTCGCGTGCGGCGATCCGTTCGCGCGAGGCGGCGGGCAGCGCATCCATCGCGTTCGCGGCGACCTGCGGATGCACGGCTTCGACGCCCGGCTGCGCGAAATATGCGCCCTGGACGAAATCGACGTTGCATTCGAGCGCGATCAGTGCGTCGCGCTCGGTCGCGAGGCCGCCCATCAGCACGAGCTGCCCGGATTCGTGCAGCAAAGACACGAGCCGCGGCAGCACGCGCTCGATATGCGAATGCTCCGTCGCCTGCTGCAGGATGCAGCGGTCGAGCGTCACGATGTCGGGCCGCAGTTGCCACACGCGGTCGATGTTCGAATGCTTCACGCCGAAGCCGTCCAGCGCGATGAGAAAGCCCAACTTGCGCAGCGAATCGATGATCTCGCTAAAGCGCGTCGTCTCGCCGCCTGCCTGCTCGGGCACTTCGAGCACCACGCGCTGCGGCGGCAAGCCGATGTCCTTCAGCGACGCGAGCAGCGCGTCGCCGTAGCTCATATCTATCAGCGCGGCGGGATGCAGGCTCAGGAAGAGCCATTCGTCGTGGCTGTCGAACGCGTTGAAGTTGCCCAGATGGAGCGATTCCGCGAGCCGGCCGAGTTCGAGCAAATCGCCGCGCCGCGCGGCCTGCGTGAAGACTTCGTGCGACGGCACGTGACGATGCGAGTCGTCGCGGGCGCGCAGCGACGCGTGATAACCGATCGCGCGCCGGTGCGACACGGAAAACACGGGCTGGAACACGCTGAAAACGGTGTACTCGCCGTACAGCACGGTGCGACGCGATCCGTCGTCGCCGGCGACGGGCCGGGGCGGCTGGTAGCGGGGAGGGTCGAGATCAACCATGCTCATGGTGTCGATGCATCAGGCGTGAACTTAATGAAATAGTTTACAGGATCGCCACCCAGGCGTCTGAGCAAAAAGCGTGCAAATTCAATATCCAAGCGGCACGGTGCGCGCATCGGGCTGACATGGGACGGGCATTGGTGTGCGGATTGGACGACCGTGCCGCACGCGCGGGAACGCACGCCGCGCGAGTGTGCGCCGGGCACTGGCGTGGTGCGTGACCCGGTCCGCGCTGGCTTCAGTTCGATTCCGACGGATCCGGTTTTCTGTTCGCCGAGCGCACTTCGGGCGCGAGCTGGCCGAAGATCCATGCCGTGGCCACCGTGATGGCGCCGACGCACAGGAACGTTGCGTGGAAGGCTGGCAGCGAGTTGGCCACCGTGACGCGCGGAAGCAGGTTGGTGAAGGTCGAGAGAATCGCGCCGGCGACGGTCACGCCGAGGCTCATCGACAGCATCTGCACGAGCGAAAACAGACTGTTGCCGCTGCTCGCGCCGCCGGTGCCGAGATCCTTCAGCGTGAGCGTGTTCATCGCGGTGAACTGCATCGAGTTGACGGCGCCGAAGACCGCGAGTTGCACGAGCCGCAGCCACAGCGGCTGATTCTCGCTCGCGAGCGAGAAGCTCGCCATCATCAGGCCGACGAGCACCGTGTTCACCACCAGCACGCGCCGATACCCATGCGTCTCGATGAGCCGCGTGACGAGGCGCTTGGACAGCATGCCGGCGGCGGCGACCGGCAGCATCATCATGCCCGCTTGGAACGCCGTGTAGCCGAGGCTCACCTGCAGCAGCAGCGGAATCAGATACGGCATCGCGCCGCTGCCGATGCGCGCGAACAGATTGCCGAGCAGCCCCACGCTGAAGGTGTGGATCTTGAAGAGGTCGAGCGAGAAGATTGGCTGGGCGGCGCGCGTCGCGTGCAGGCCATAGGCGACGAAGCAGCCGAAGCTGAGCACGAGCAGCACGATCACGATGGCGTGCTGCAGGCCGAGATCGGCCAGGCCGTCGAGTGAGATCGTGAGTGCAACCATGCCGACGGCGAGCAGCAGATAGCCGGCGAGATCGAAGCGCGCGGTCGCCGGGTTGCGGCTATCGGGCATGTACAGATGGGTCGCGATACAGCCGATCACGCCCACTGGCACGTTGATCAGGAAGATCCAGTGCCAGGACGCGATCTGAACCAGCCAGCCGCCGAGCGTCGGACCGATGAGCGGGCCGATGAGACCCGGAATCGCGACGAAGGCCAGCGCCGAGAGGTACCGCTCCGCGGGAAACACGCGCAGTACGGCGAGGCGCTCCACTGGCAGCAGCATCGCGCCGCCGACGCCCTGCACGACGCGATACGCGACCAGTGCCGGCAGCGATTGCGCATTGGCGCACAGCAGCGAGCCGATGGTGAACACGAGGATCGCGCTGAGGAATACCCGCCGCGTGCCGAGCCTGTCGGCGAGCCAGCCGGAGACTGGGATCATCATCGCCATCGTGAGCGAGTAGGCGATCACGACGCCCTGCATGCGCAGCGGCGCTTCGCCGAGGCTGCGGGCCATCGCGGGGAGCGCGGTGTTGACGATCGTCGCGTCCAGCGTCTGCATGAAGAAGCCGGTGTCGACGAGCCAAAGCATGATGGAGAGCGATCGGTCGGACGGCGTGGCTGCGGCGGTGTCGGTCATGTTGTTGCGTCGCGGGCTGGTGGCGTTCCTACTTGCGAAGCTCGGCGACGAAGTCGTAGTAGTCGTTGCGGCAGTAGGTGTCGGTGAGCTCGATCGCGCGCTGATCGGCGGTGTAGCCGACGCGCGTGATGAGCAGGAGCGCGTCGTGCGGCGCGATGCCCATCTGCCGGGCAATTTCCGGACTTGCGTTCACCGCGCGGAAATGCTGGAGCGCGCGGACGATGGAGAGCCCGCGCGAGTCCAGATAGCTGTAGAGCGAATCGCCAATGGACTGCGGGTCGGGAATGCACGACGCGGGGAAGGTCGAACGTTTTCGACGGCCGTCACGATGTCGTCCGCGAGACGCAGGCGCTTCAGGCACGTGACGGTGGCGGCGGGCGAGAGCCCGAGCTGAATGACTTCATCGCGATTGGCGGGCTCGATGGTGCGTGAGAGCCACTTGGAGCTGGGCCTGAAGCCGCGGCGGCGCAGCATCTCGGAAAAGCTCGACAGGCGCGACAGCGGATCTTCGTAGCGCGGCGTGATGAAGCTGCCGGCGCCTTGCTCGCGTCGAATCAGCCCTTGCTCGACGAGCAGCGCGATCGCCTTTCTCGACATGATTCTCGATACACCTAACGCCTCGGACAGCACGCGCTCAGAGGGCAGCGCTTCGCCTGCGTTCCAGCGGTTCTCGTGGATGGCGTTGGCCAGCTTGCGGGCGAGTTGGAGGTAGAGCGGTGTGTCGCTGTCCGGGTCCGGGCGCAAGTCGCGCCAACGGTCTTTCGAGGTCGAGTTCATAAAGCGGACGCAAATGGGCCAAGCGGGGATTTTAAGACAAACGGTGCAGGTGGAGCGCGGGCTCGTTTTTTCATCTCAGGAGGTTGGTGAAACGTCGCACGTTTGCGGGGTGGGCTTTTTGTTTTATCGAGCTATCGCCGGATCCCGTATTCGCGTCGGTCTATTGGCGTTGCCCCTGTGCGGGGCGGCACGAGCCCGACAGCTTCCACGCCCAGCGCCGGAAACACCAGCGCGAACCCGAAGCCGCCCAGCGCGATCACGATCAGCCCAAGCGATGCGAAGCCGAGCGAATGATCGATCGCGACGCCCAGCGGTGCGCCGACCGCAAGCGCACCGTAAGTGGCGATGCCGTTTCACGAAATCACCTTCGCATTGTTCGCGACGCCCACACGCCCGATGCCCCACGTGATCGAGCCCGTGCCGACCCAGCTTTCGCCGAAGCCGAGGACGAGCCGCGCGACCATGAGCAGCACGAGACTCACCGCATGCCATTGCGCCGCCAGCGCCGAGCCGAGCAGCAGCACGCCGCTCGTCGCACACGCCGCGAGCCCGTAGAGCACCGTTTTCTTGGGACCGAGCGTGTCCGCCGTGCGGCCCGCGAACGGCCTCGACATGAGCGTCGCGAAGTATACTGCACGCTGATTGCCGCGCCTGCCATCACCGAACCGTAGCCGAGATCCGTGTGCACGAAGCCCGGCAACACCGCGAGCGGAATGCCGATGGTCAGATAGCAGAGGAACGTGTACAGCACGACCGGCAGGATTCGCAGCGTGACGGCGAAATCGCCTTGCGGCACGGCGGCGGAGCGGCTCTCGGTGGACATAGGGAAATTGCGGACTTGAATTCGGTGCGAAGGCGTGATTGTCACATATGTTGCGACGCAGCGTCGCAACCGTTTTGTAACCAAGTGGGACAAATTGCTCGTCCGAACGGTTGGATGGCGTCGCCGGAAGCCTTGCTGTACAAGCCTCGAACGACATATCGGGGGACGAATATGTCGCTCATGTAGCGTCGCCTATGGGTTGGGGATTTTGGCGGTGATAGCTTTCGAACCATCGAAGCGACAGGACCCATCCGAAAAGTCCCTCGAAGTCGCGACATGCCACCGGCTGCGCATCCCGCGCAACCAGCAGAAAAACATTGAACAGCCCCGAGACAGATCACATGAGCCAGCCGATCCGCTTCTATCACCGCAATGCGATCCAGGAAGTGAGCGGCGCGTCGACGACGCGCACCGTCCTGCAATACCTCCGCGAAGACGCGCGCTGCACCGGCACGAAGGAAGGCTGCGCCGAAGGTGACTGCGGCGCGTGCACGGTCGTCATAGGCGAGCCGGACGGAAACGGCGGCGTGGCGTTCAAGGCGGTCAACGCCTGTGTGCAGTTCCTGCCGACGCTCGATGGCCGCGCGCTCTTCACCGTCGAAGATCTGCGCCAGCCTGACGGCTCGCTGCATCCGGTGCAGCAGGCGCTCATCGATTGCCACGGTTCGCAGTGCGACTTCTGCACGCCGGGTTTTGCGATGTCGATGTTCGCGCTCTACGAAAAGCACGGTCATGCGACGACCGGCTGTGCACACGCCTGCGAGAAGACCAGGCCTTCGCGCCAGCAAATCAGCGACGCGCTCACGGGCAATCTGTGCCGCTGCACGGGATATCGGCCGATCATCGACGCTGCCGAGCAGATGTTCGATCACGCGCCGCTCGCGCCCGTCAACGTGCCGGCGCTCGCGCGCACGCTCGAAAGCATCAGGCGCGACGACACCTTCCACTACGAGCACGCCGGCCGCCGGTTCGACGCGCCGCGCACCGTCGAAGCGCTCGCCGCGCTGAAGGGCAGTAATCCGAATGTGCGCATTCTTGCCGGCAGCACGGACGTCGGCTTGTGGGTGACGAAGCAGTTGCGCGATCTCGGCGACATCGTCTATGTCGGGCAGATCGAAGGATTCAGGCACGTCGAGACGACGGAGGAGTGGATCGAAATCGGCGCGGGCGTGACGGTCGAGCGTGCCTATGACGAAATCGTGAAGACGTATCCGGAGCTGGAAGAGACGCGCCTGCGCTTCGCGTCGCTGCCGATCCGCAATGCGGGCACGCTCGGCGGCAACGTCGCGAACGGCTCGCCGATCGGCGATTCGATGCCCGGCCTCATCGCGCTGAACGCGCGCGTCGTGCTCCAGAGTGTCAACGGCACGCAACGGCACGCGCGAGATGCCGCTCGAGGATCTTTACATCGCGTATCAGAAGAAGGACATGGCGGACAACGAGTTCGTCGCCGCCATCCGTGTGCCAACGCGCGCAGGCAAGCGCGCCAAAATGCAGTTCCGCGCCTACAAGCTGTCGAAGCGTTTCGATTCGGACATCTCGGCCGTGTACGCCGCCTTTAGCTTCATCGCCGATGGCGACACGATCCGCGAGCCGCGTCTCGCCTACGGCGGCATGGCGGCGACGCCGAAGCGCGCCGCGCACGCCGAAGCCAATCTCGCCGATGCACACTGGCACGAAGCCACTGTTCAAGCCGCGATGATCGCGCTGGGCCGCGACTACGCGCCGCTCACCGACATGCGTGCGAGCAGCGACTACCGGCTCGACGCGACAAAGAGCTTGCTGTATCGCTTCTGGCTGGAGACGCGTCCGCAGAATCCGCTGGACAAATCGAAGCTGGATGTGCGCGCAATCGAACTGGTCGAAGCGAAGTAACAAGAAGACACGAACATGAATCAGCAAGCCGAAGCCTTCCTCGCCGAAGCCCAGTCGCTCGCGAACGAAATCGACGATTTCAAGCAGGTCCACGTCTCGCGTCCGCATGAATCAGCGCATCTGCACGTGAGCGAGCGCGCTAGCTACACCGACGACATTCCGCTCGTCGCGGGCACCCTGCACGCCGCGCTCGGCACGAGCCCGAAGGCGCACGCGAAGATCGTGTCGATGAACTTCGACGCCGTGCGCGCGACGCCCGGCGTGGTCGCCATCTTCACCGCCGACGACATCCCCGGCGTGAACGACTGCGGCCCGATCATCCACGACGATCCGGTGCTCGCGCAGGGCATCGTGCAGTACGTCGGTCAGCCGATGTTCATCGTCGTCGCGACCTCGCACGATACGGCCCGGCTCGCCGCGCGCCGCGCGACCATCGAGTTCGAAGACCTCGTGCCTGTTCTCACGCCGCAGGACGCGCGCAAGGCCGAATCGTATGTGTTGAATCCGCTGAAGTTCTCGCGTGGCGACGCCGAAGGACGCATGACGAAGGCCGCGCATCGCGAGCGCGGCGCGATGAAGCTCGGCGGCCAGGAGCAGTTCTATCTCGAAGGCCAGATCGCCTACGCGGTGTCGAAGGACGACGACGGCATGCACGTCTACTGCTCGACGCAGCACCCGACGGAAATGCAGCATCTCGTCGCCCATGTGCTGAACGTGCATTCGCACAACGTGCTGGTGGAATGCCGGCGCATGGGCGGCAGCTTCGGCGGCAAGGAGTCGCAATCGGGGATTTTCGCGTGCTGTGCGTCGCTCGCCGCGTGGAAGCTCTCGTGCCCGGTGAAGCTGCGCCCGGACCGCGACGACGACATGATGATCACCGGCAAGCGCCACGACTTCGTGTACGAGTTCGAAGTCGGCTACGACGACGGCAGGATCGATGGCGTGGCCGTCGACATGACCTCGCGCTGCGGCTTCTCGGCCGATCTGTCGGGGCCCGTGATGACGCGCGCCGTCTGCCACTTCGACAACGCGTACTGGCTCTCGGACGTGAAGATCGAAGGCTACTGCGGCAAGACCAACACGCAGTCGAACACCGCGTTTCGTGGCTTCGGCGGCCCGCAGGGCGCAGGGCGCGTTCGCGATCGAGTACATCATGGGCAACGTGGCGCGCTCGGTCGGCCGCGACTCGCTCGACGTGCGCCGTGCGAACCTCTACGGCAAGACGGAGAACAACACGACGCCTTATGGCCAGACGGTCGAAGACAACGTCATCCATGAACTGATCGCCGAACTGGAAGAGACGAGCGATTACCGTCGCCGACGTACGGCCGGCCATCAACGAGTTCAACGCGAACAACGAAATCCTCAAGAAAGGTCTCGCGCTGACACCGGTGAAGGTTGGCATCGCGTTCAACGTGACGCACTTCAACCAGGCGGGCGCGCTGGTCCACATCTATACCGATGGCTCGATGCTCGTGAACCACGGCGGCACTGAAATGGGCCAGGGCCTGAACACGAAGGTCGCGCAGGTGGTGGCGCATGAACTCGGCGTGAACTTCGAGCGCGTGCGCGTGACGGCCACCGACACGAGCAAGGTCGCGAATACTTCGGCGACGGCGGCATCGACCGGCACCGACCTGAACGGCAAGGCCGCGCAGGACGCCGTGCGCCAGTTGCGCGAGCGGCTCGCGACGTTCGCGGCGGAGAAGTTCGGCGGCGGCACGGTCGCCGCTTCCGAAGTGCGTTTCGCGAACGACCGCGTGATCGTCGGCGACGATGCCATTCCGTTCGAGGAAGTCGTGCAGAAGGCCTATCTCGCGCGCGTTCAATTGTGGTCCGACGGCTTCTACGCGACGCCCAAGCTCTACTGGGATCAGGCGACGAGGCAGGGCCGGCCGTTCTTCTACTACTCGTATGGCGCGGCGGTGTCCGAAGTGGTGATCGACACGTTGACGGGTGAGATGCGCGTGCTGCGCGCGGATGCGCTGCATGACGTGGGCGCGTCGTTGAATCCGGCGCTCGACAAAGGTCAGGTCGAAGGCGCGTTCGTGCAGGGCATGGGCTGGCTCACGACGGAGGAGCTCTGGTGGAACGACAACGGCAAGCTGATGACGCACGCGCCGTCCACCTACAAGATTCCGACGACCAACGATATGCCCGCCGATTTCCGCGTGAATCTCTTCAAGAACCGCAACGCGGAGGACAGCATCCATCGCTCGAAGGCAGTCGGCGAGCCCCCGCTGCTCCTGCCGTTCTCGGTGTTTTTCGCGATCCGCGACGCGGTGTCGGCGGTCGGCGATCACAAGGTGAATCCGCCCTTGAACGCACCCGCGACGGCGGAAGAGATTCTCAAGGCGTCAATGCGGTGAGGAGCGCACGGTCATGATGCACGTCGTCCTGTTCGGCGCGGGCCACGTCGGCCATGCGCTCGTAAAGGTGCTGGGCACGCTGCCGTGCGTCGTGCAATGGGTCGATGCGCGCGACGAGCTGTTCCCCGACGAAGTCCCGGCGAACGTGCAGGTCGAGGTCACCGATCTACCCGATGCAATCGTCGACGAAGCGCCGGCCGGCGCGTACTTCATCGTGACGACGCACGATCACTCGCTCGACTTCTCGCTCACGCAGCGCATCATGCGGCGCAACGACTTTGCTTACTTCGGGCTGATCGGCTCGAAGACCAAGCGCGTGAAGTTCGAACGGCGTCTGATGGAGCGGGGCATGGCGGCGGATCGTCTGCCGGAGATTACCTGTCCGATCGGCGTGGAAGGCATCGTCGACAAGGCGCCCGGATCGATTGCGCTGGCGGTCGCAGCGCAGCTGCTGCGCGTGAGGGAGATGACGGCGCGGTTCGGATTGCCGGCGCTGAGGACGGTCCGCGCGGCCGCCTGAAGTTCATCTGCAGCGCCACTGTCCGGATGAGCCGCTTGCCGCCTGGGCCAGATCCGAGAGGCTGCAACGGCTGGTTTCAGCGGTATCCTCCGATTCGGATGCACCGCACCGCAGTCATTCCAATCCGTTTGCGCGCCGGAATTTTCCCGGCGCCACGCCATAAAGCTCCTTGAACCGCTTCGAGAAAGCCGCCTCGGACTGGTGCCCACGTCCGCCGCGACATCCGCGATGCTCTTCGTCGTCTGCGTGAGCATCGTGCTCGCGAGCTGTATGCGCACGTGACTCAGGAGCGCCAGCGGCGAGCTGTCCGAATGCGCGGAAAACGCGCGCGTGAACGTGGTGCACGACATCGCCACTTCCTTCGCGAGCATCTCGAGCGTCCACGGCTCGGCGGGCCGTTCCAGCATCGCGATGATGGACGCGCCCAGCCGCCGGTTCGACAAGCAGCCCGAGCACGCCCGCGAGCGACGGCTGCTCGGCGAGCCACGCGCGCAGGACCATCGTGAAGAAGGCGGTGGAAAGCGCCGTGACGATCGACGGCGCGCCGAGCTGCGCTTCCTCGGCTTCGCGTCGCATTGTCTGCACGAGCGGTTCGAGATAGGGCGCCGATGTGCGCGAGAACGATACGTGAACGACATCGGGCAGCACGTCGACCAGCAGCGCGCGCGGCGCGTAGAGAAAGCGCCCGCAGAGCAGGTCCACCCCAGGCCGCCGTCCGCCGCAATTGCTTTCTATCGTCACCGCGCCGTTGTGATGCTTGTCCACCTGCGCCTTTGCCGTATTGCGTTCGCGTGCCTCGATGCTCAGCACGTGCGCATCGCCGCGGGGCAGGAAGAAGATATCGCCCGCGTTCAGTTCGAGCGGCGCATGACCTTGGCGCAACACCGTGCAGGCGCCATCCAGCACGACGTGATACACCGCTTCGCCCGGCGGCGCCGGCGCGTGATCGAGCTCCAGCGGCCCGCTCAAGAGGCAGCGCAGATCGAGTGCGCCGGTCAGGTTCGCAAGCTGGATCAGTTTGTCGAGGGCATCCATGTGAGCGGCCGGGCTGATGGCGTCGTTCGGCATGGTACCGAAAGTACCGGCGCCCCGCCGTCCGCGAGCTACTTCGAGACTTCGCCCAGTTCGGTGCTGTGTCGGCGGCGTCGGTCGGGGAAAGCGCGACGGCCTTTCTGCGCGTGAGCGTATCGGACACGTTCGACATCAGCGTGCGCAGCCAGGCGACATCGGTGGGCTGGTCCGGCTGCGGCAGCGAAAGCTGATAGCACTTGATGCGCGGAAACGGCACCGGCGAGTCGAGCACAGCGAGCGGCAGCATCGTCGCATAATGCTGCGCGAAGCGGCGCGGCGCGGTGAAGATGAGGTCGGATTGCAGCAGCACCTGCGGGACGAGGCCGAAGTAGGGAATCGTCGTGACGATGCGCCGCTTGATACCCGCGCGCGCGAGGCCGACATCGATCGGATGCCGCCTGCCGCCGCTGTACGGCGTCGGCGCGAGATGCGCCGCGAGCGCGTAGCGTTCGATCGTCATCGGCTCGCGCGCGAGCCGATGATTCGCGCGCATCAGGCAGACGAATACATCGGTGAACAGGTCCTGGCGCGTAAAGCGCGGCTCGGGCTTGGTCCAGTTGGCGACCATCAGGTCGATTTCGCCGTCGTCGAGCATGCGCTCGTGGTCGCGCATCGGATTAAGCGATTCGATTTCCAGGCGCGCGTTGGGCGCCGCGTCGCGGAAGGCCGCGACGAGCGTCGGTATGAAGAAGTCGTTCAGATAGTCCAGCGCTGCGACGCGAAAGGTGCGGCGCGAGCTCGCCGGATCGAAGTCGCCATGCGGCGTCGCGACGAATTTGACTTCGCGCAGTGCGCGCTGCGCGGGCGCGAGCAGCGATTCGCCGTACTCGGTCGGCACCATGCCTTGCTTGCCGCGCACGAGAATCGGATCGTTCAGGATTTCGCGCAGGCGGCGCAACGCGGTGCTGATGGCCGGCTGCGTCTGGTTTAGCCGCTGAGCGGTCTGCGTGACGCTGCGCTCCTGCAGGAGCGTGCGCAGCACACGGATGAGCCAGATATCGAGTGAGTCGGCGGGTTCGTTCATGAGTCGAGCGGTTGTGTTCGGCCAGGCTGACGGCGCTTGACCGATGTCGCCGGATGCCGCGCGCCGTCTCCCGTGCCTCGGGCGCTCCGAGGCGACGAAACGTCACGCAGCCTGAACCGAAGTTAAGGCAACGCTGAACAAGCCGTTGTATTCATCGATTCGGTCGCAAACAGAGGCGGGGTCATCGTGAGTAAAGCTTTGCGCCTGCATTTCTTGCCCACCTGGGCGTTGCGCACGGGCCTGCGGCCC